>NZ_RSDT01000029.1:0-8206 GCF_004522605.1 Comamonas sp. A23 | reverse complement strand
CTGATACCAGCCTTTCAATGCGTTCTTGGTTGGGTACCCCAACTGGCGAATCGTGGCTCTGGCACGCAAGCCAAGCTTGATGTAAAGCTCAACTGCACGAATCCTGTCTGCGTATGAGTACATGAACTACCTCCTGGTAGTCCAAGTTTTTGTCCGCATCCCCCTCCGGCAATTCGCGATCGTGCCAGCCGCGCTCCAAGCCAATCACCAGACCGACAGCAAGCGCAGCAACCAGGCCCGGTGCGCCCGGGGAAGATCGTAGCCGTTCATCGATGCGCTCCATTGGCGGCCTGCGTAGCCGCCTGCAGCATCTTGCGCACGCACCAGTCCGCGTAAGAATGTCCAAAGAGCCTTCCAAGCCATCGCTGCCCCTTAGCCGAAGGCAGGTTGTAGTCGATCCAGACCCGCAGCCTCGTGCGGTGACCGCCTGGAGCAAAGTCGAAGCCCATGCGGTAGCTGCCGATCACCAACAGTCTCGGCTCACCAAGGGTCTCCCACGTCTTGTGGTGTTGGGGTACCCGTTCGACAACGGCTTCTTCCAGCCGCAAAGACATACCGAGAACGTTGCCGGACATGCGGATGACCGAACCCACGGCCTGGCCGCGTAGTTCGTCCGTTTCAGTATGAATCATCCCCCAGGCTAACATGGCTGAGCGCTTCCCCATGTGCGCCGCCAGTCGGGATGGATCGTCCAGTAGCGGGAACAGCACCCCCGGGGACGCTGCCAGCGTGGCGGTCACCTCGCGATGAAATTGGTAAGTACCCATCGCGGGGAGGCTAGAGAATTGGTCTGCTGCGTAATGCCTTGAAGAGGGACATCAATGGTCGTCATGTATTTCAATGCCTTGGCTGACTTGAGTGACTTTGGGTGCGCCATGCCAAGCGGCACTGGCGGCGGACATCCGCGCGCCTACGTCAAGGCGTGATGCCGATGCCTTCGGGGGCTCGCCAAGGCGGTCGGTGGTAGATCCTCTGCTTGGCCGTTGCGTCTTTGCACCCCTGCTCTCCTGCCCCCCCCGCCGCGGTGCTTTGAGAGGTCCGAGGTTTTTGTGGTGAGGCGGGGGGGTCATCACTCCTCCGAACTACGGGGTCATTTTTTCCCGCGCCGCAAACGCAGGGCATTGAATATCACCGAGGCCGAACTCAGACTCATGGCCAGCGCCGCGATCAGCGGGGACAACAACCATCCAGTGAACGGGTACAGCACGCCTGCCGCAATCGGCACCCCAATGCCGTTGTAAACAAAGGCGAACAGGAGGTTCTGGCGCATGTTTCGGACCGTGTCAGTGGAGATATCACGCGCCGCAGTGATTCCGCGCAAGTCGCCTTTGACGAGCGTGACCTGCCCACTGTTCATGGCCACATCGGTTCCCGTGCCCATGGCCACGCCGACATCGGCCTTGGCCAACGCAGGCGCATCGTTGATACCATCGCCGGCCATCGCGACAATGCGGCCCTCTTTCTGGAGCCGCTCCACAAGCGCCAGCTTGTCGGCGGGCTTGACTTCGCCATGCACCTCGTCGATTCCCAGTTTGGCGCCCACTGCCTTGGCCGTGGTCAGGCCATCGCCAGTTGCCATCACGATGCGCAAGCCGCTGGCGTGCAAATTTTGAATAGCTTCCCGCGTGGTGGCTTTGATGGGATCGGTCACGGCCAAGATTCCAGCCAGTTGTCTGTCCACGGCCAGATGCATCACGCTGGCGCCTTCATTGCGCAGACGCTCGCCATCGATCTTGAGCGCATCAGTGGCCACGCCCTCCTGCTGCATCAATGCGGTGTTGCCCAGCACCAGATGCTTCCCATCGACGATGCCGCGCACACCGATGCCGCTGCTGGATTCGAAATCAAGCGGCTTGATCAGTTCCAGGCCCTTGGCGCGTGCTGCGCTGACGATGGCCTCTGCCAAAGGATGTTCGCTGCCTTGGTCCAAACTTGCTGCAAGGCGCAGAACTTCGTCCGCTGTATAGCCGGGGGCGGCCACTGCGGCGTCGAAAGCGGGCTTTCCTTCGGTCAAAGTTCCGGTCTTGTCCACAATCAGCGTGTCCACCTCGCGCATTTTCTCGATGGCGCCAGCATCACGGAACAGCACTCCCTGTGTCGCAGCTCGCCCTGTGGCCACCATCACCGACATGGGCGTGGCCAACCCCAGCGCACAGGGGCAAGCGATGATCAGCACGGCCACTGAGTTAATCAAGCCAAAAACCCAGCTAGGTTCCGGACCGAACCAACCCCAGACAAAAAAGGTGGCAATGGCGATGAGCACCACCACGACCACGAATTTGCCTGCGACCACGTCCGCCATTCGCTGCATGGGCGCCTTCGAGCGCTGGGCATTGACCACCATCTGAACAATCTGCGACAGCATGGTGGCCGTACCGACTTTCTCGGAACGCATCACCAATGAGCCACTGGTGTTCATCGTGGCACCAATCACCTTGTCACCAAGGCGTTTTGTCACTGGTACAGGCTCACCGGTCAGCATGGATTCATCAACCGCACTGCTGCCTTCGGTCACAACGCCGTCGACCGGCACTTTCTCGCCGGGACGAATGCGCAGCAGATCCCCGACATGAACATGGTTCAACGGTACGTCTTCTTCGCTGCCGTCCACATTAATGCGGCGTGCGGTCTTGGGTGCCAAACCGAGCAGCGCCTTGATGGCCGCAGAAGTTTGTGAACGGGCCTTCAACTCGATGATCTGGCCCAACATGGTCAGCGAGATGATGACCACTGCCGCCTCATAGTAAACAGCCACACGCCCCATGGAGATAAACGAATCTGGGAACACGCCCGGCGCCAGAGTGGCCACTAGGCTGTAGAGAAAGGCCGCGCCCGTACCCAGACCAATCAAGGTCCACATGTTGGGGCTGCGATGGATGAGGGACTGCCAGCCGCGAGCGAAGAAGGGCCTGCCAGTCCACAACACGACAGGTAAGGACAGCACCAGTTCAATCCAGGTTTGCACTTTCATGTCAAACAATCCGAGGCGATGGCCGAACATGGCAAGGACGGTGACGATGATCGTGAGCGGCAGGGTCCACCAGAAGCGGCGCTGAAAATCCTTCAACTCATGGTTGTCTTCCTCGTCCAGGGGAATGATGGGCTCCAACGTCATGCCGCACTTGGGACAGGTGCCAGGATGATCCTGCCGCACCTCGGGGTGCATGGGGCAGGTGTAGATGGTGCCGGCCGTCTTTGGCGCAGTGTCCTCGGGTGCTATAGATACAAGGTACTGCAGCGGCTTCGCCGCGAACTTGCTTTGGCACTTGGCGCTACAGAAATAGTAGGGCCGCCCTTCGTGCGTCAATTGGTGTTCAGACTGCTCCGTGACGGTCATGCCGCACACCGGATCCTTCAGCTCCGATCCCGGGACTGGCGCGGCTGGAGGGTGACTGCCGTGATGATGGTGTGCATGCATGTCCATTGATTATTCCTTGTCGCTATTGGTGCGCTGGGGCGTCTGCGCATGGTTGCCATGGCCGCCATGGCCGTGCATTAGGTGCATCAGCGGACAGGCGAGGAGCAACAGGTAGGGCCAATAACCCAGAACATGGCCCCAGTGCTCTCGCAGCAGGTAAAAACCGGCGATCAAGGCCGCCGTTGCCAGCGCCAAGCCGGATGGACGGCGCCAGAACGATGGTGCATGGGAGTCGTTGTCAGGCTGATCCATGGCGTTGCTCCTTCAGAGTTACCAAAAAAGTACGGGGGTGCGGAATCGCCCGGCCGATCAATCCGCAATCAAATGCCGTGGCCGTTATCGGCAACCACAGCCCCCCGTGCCGCCACTGTGGCAGCCCGATGCTTTAGGCTGCGAAGTCGCAGCGGGACTGGACGCGTCTGTGGCCAACTTCGCGGGGTAGCCCGCATCCGTCAAGGCCATCAACAAAGGAGCGCTGCCCTGCGCCAGTTCCCCACTCACCCGGACACGGCCAGATGGGAGATCGACCTCCACCCCGCGGACCCCCGGTAGCGGCTGCAATGCCTTTGTCACGTGCTTAACGCATGAACCACAGCTCATGCCCTCGACTTGCAGATCAACCATACTCATATTTCAAACTCCTAAAAAATGAAGCGTGTACCGCCGGGAAGAAATCCAGATCATCTTTTTGATTCGGAGTCATTCGTCGACTCGGACTTGCCCATGCGAGGAATAAACCGGGGTGTTTGCTGGGCGTAGCTGTCGTACTCAGCACCGAATTGTTTGCGCATTTCGTTCTCTTCGGTGATTGCGAGACGCCCGTACATCAGGAGCAAGACAGGGAACATGACCAAGGTCAACAACGTGGGCCACTGCAGCAGGAAGCCCAGCAGAATCATCACGAAAGCAACGTACTGCGGATGGCGAATGCGTGCGTAGGGGCCTGCTGTGGCGAGCGACTGGCGACGCTGAGCGTGGTACAGCACATTCCACGCGGTGGACAACAGGTAGAAACCATAGCCCAGAAAAACGTAGCTAGCGATGTGCAGCACGCCAAAATGCGGGTCACCTTTTTCTCCCAAAAGGGTAGACCACAGGTGACCCGAGCTGTGGGAGAGCAGATCCAGGTTAGGGAATTTGGTTTGCAGCCAGCCCGACAGCAGATAAATCGTCAACGGGAAGCCATACATCTCCACGAACAAGGCAACGACGAAGGCTGCGAATGCGCCAAACGTCCTCCAGTCACGTGCCGTCGCGGGCTTGAAAAAGCTGAACGCAAACATGATGAAGATCGCTGAATTGATGATGACCAGCGACCACAGGCCATAAGCGGATTCGGTATGGTTCATCGTGAATCCCCTTCATTGCGTGATTCGGTAGTTTTCTTGGCATCAGGCTTGCTCTGGCCATGTCCGCCATGCATGAAGACATGCATCAGCGGGCAGGCGAGGAGCAGGAGAAAAGGCAGCGCCCCGACGACATGCGCGAGGTGTTCGGTCAACAGGAAATATGCCGCCACGCCGCCTATCACCACGAGGCCGATGGCATAGCGAGAACTCCAGAAGCTGGGGGGCGACTCGTGCCCGTCGTGTTGATGGTTCATGGTGACTCCCAATTCGGTGGATGCGTTACTTGGTCATCGAGGCAGGCAGACGATCCAGCATCATCTGCATCATGGACTCCATCATTTGCATGCGCTTTTCCATCATCTGATGGCGCTCGGCCATGTTGGCGGGCATGCCCTTGCCACCTTGCATACCACCCATGCCCTGCATGCCTGCGCCCATCTGCTGCATCATTCCCATGCCGTCCTGCATAAGCTTCATGTGCTCGTCCATGAGCGCCTGCCGATCTTCTGGCGTTTTGGCCACCATCATCTTTTCGTGCATCGCTTGCATGGCCTTCATCTGCTCGTCCATCTTGGCCATTCCAGCCATTTGCCCCGCACCCGTTGGCTTCGCGGCCGCCTTCATTTGCGAGGGCGCAGGCGATGTGCTTCCTGCAGGGTGATGGGCCTTGTGCTCATCGGCGGTTTGCGCCATCACGCTCAGCGAGGCTGAAGCGATACAGATACCAACCAGGGTATGGCGAATTTTTGACATAGTGTTCTCCTTCTTACGGTGAAAAAACCGTCGCAGTCAGCATTCAACCCATACGTCCGCGACGACACAGCACGCCCGAGCAGCGTGTTCTTACTGAACGGGCTGAATGTCACTAACAACCATCTTCCCGCCCTCGTTGACGACCATGAACTTGACCTTGTCGCCGGGCTTCACTTTGCCCAGCAGACTCTTGTCTTTTGCGGTGAACACCATGGTCATGCCGGGCATGTCCATGTGCTTGATTTCTCCGTGCTTGATGGTGACCTTGCCAGTTTCCTGATCGATCTTCTTGATTTCGCCGTCGGTCATGGATGCCGATGCTTGGGACATATCCATCTTGCCGTGATCCATCATGGTCTGGGCGAAGCTGCCTATAGGCATAAATGTAACCATGGCGAGGGCGAAGACGGCAAGAATGTTTTTGATGGTGTTCATGACTCCCTCAGGAATGAGAGTAAAAAAAGTGGATTACTTCTTGGCCATTTTGACGGCACCCTTCATGCCAGCCTCGAGTGACCAGACATCAGGCACGCGCAGTTGGCAGTGCCCGCCTTCTTGGCGAATTGCCAGATGATCTCACCTTGCTGGCCAGGGGTCCGCGTGACCTTGCTGGGCACATCACGACGAATGATCGATCTCATGAAAGGGATTCTGAAGAGCAAACATGTCAGGAACCTGTGCGTCAAATTACATATTTGTTATCTTCATGTCAGGCATACAGAAACTCGTCAAACTCACGTCTACGCCAGATAGCGGAGAGTGACCTTGCCCCTAAAAAGGGGAGTTCTTAGTTTTGTACAAAATCTCGCTAAGGAGCCAAGAGATGACGTCAAAGCAAGTGCGTGCGCAATACACGCAAGACTTCAAGTTGGAAGCCGTCAGGCAGGTGCAGCAAGGACAGTCTGCGGCTGCTGTGGGCAAGATTCTGGGCATCCCCAAAGCCAGTTTGGCTAACTGGGTCAGGCAAGCGGCTCTGGGCCAATTGGAGGCTGCTCATCCTCAGGCAAGGTCCAGCGTCATCGGCTCAATCGCCAGGCCAACAACGCACTGCGAAGTGACGCCCGCACCCTGCAATACGGCGCACTGGCGAAGGACTGTCAAAGAAGGAGATTCATCGTTGCCTGAAACGCTACATCGTCCGGGAGCTATACCCGCTCATCCTGGCTGACTTGAAAGACTCTGAATCTTCTGCTTGACATAGGAGCGTCAACGCCCCCACAGAAAGCTTCTGGGGTCGACTGAAAGCAGCCAGTGTGCATGGTCAACGGTTCGTCACCCGTGAGCACGCCAAGCAGGCCGTGATGGACTGGATGGCCTTCTACAATCACCGACGACTGCATTCGTCGCCGGGCTACCTTAGCCCAATGCAGTACGAGCAACGCTGGTACGAGGCACAGCCTAAAAAGGCCGCGTAATCTGGGAGCTAAGAACTCCACAAAACAGGGGCAACATCAACTTCTGCTAAGCGCAGCTCCCGCATCTGCTGTCGGTGGTTGATCTCGGAGGATCAAATTCCTTTTGGGGAAAGAATCCCTAACCAAGCCACGCACGCCAAAACCAGAACTGCAAGTATTGCCTCCATGAACAGGCTCTGGCGTAGCTTAGCGACTGCTTGTGCACGATTTCCTGAGCTCAACGATGCCTCCAGAGTTGGACTAAGCCGGAATCGATTTGCTGCTGCCAATGCAAGCATTCCGAGAACCAGCATTAGTTTGCCTAACAGCAACTGACCATAGAGTGTCGAAACAAGCGGATCAAGCGAAGGCCCTGCGATCAATACGTAGTTGAGTACGCCACTGATCGACAGAACGACCACGATCAGCGTCCCGACCTGGGCGAAGCCATTCGATGTACGGCTCAATATCGCAACTGTGTTCGATGTCGTATTCGCACTGCTTGCGGCTAAGATCAAAAACGCGAGCAACGCACCGACCCACGCACCTGCGGCCCAAAGGTGCGCGATGTCCGAAGCCAGGTGGAGGTATCCGAGCATTCCATCGTCCATCGCACCATGGCCAGCCCAGGCCAGGGTCGCCAGTGCCACACCGCTAGATACGGACATGGTGACAAAGCGCACCGTTGGATTGAATTTCACCAATGTGATCAAGATGCAAAGCACAAGCGCAAGAATACGAATGCACCAAGCTAGACCCATGTGGGTGCCGGTGATGAGCATCTCGAAAACATGCGTTGATAACTCGGCATATGTTTGCGCACCGGACATTGCCTTGGCAAGGACTGTCATGCTGACCACAGACAAGGCAATTCCGATTGCTGCAAATGCACCGACACATAGTCGGTAAAAGCGCGCAATTGCCAAGGATCGCTCGTCATGGCCAAGGGCATAGACGCCAAACATGGCGACGCCAAAGGCCGCTGCCATGTCGAGATAAAGCGCAAGACGCAATACGATGGTGAACCAATCCTCGGCCATTTGTTTACTTTACCTGAAATGTGACATTGCCATTGATAGGGTGTGTGTCTGATGACACGGCACGCCAATCCACGCGATATGCACCTGGTTGAAGTGCTTGCGCGGGAGTAATGACCATGGTTTTTCCATCGCTAGCGCCAGAGACGCTTGCGCTGACCTTCATTGCGCCGTGATTCGGCATTCCGGGCATGCCCGTCATGGTCAAGTTCGCAGCCGAGAACTGAGGAACCAGCGTCTCAGAAAATTTCAACT
>NZ_RSDT01000028.1:0-9710 GCF_004522605.1 Comamonas sp. A23 | reverse complement strand
GGCCGAGACTGAAGCCGCCATGAAGCAAGGCCGCCTTTCTTACGGTGAAAGCAATTTCCCAAGTGGTACTCCCGAGACTGGATCGAGCAAAACCCGCGAGCAAGTTATCAACGAAATGCGTAATGAAACAACAGCTGAACGGGATGCTCGCATGCAATCAACTGCGAACTAAACACGCTGAGTGTGAAGCCCCCTCGCTTTCCTGTGTGACATAAAAGCAGAGGTTGGTGAAACTTTTAACAAAATACGCGACCGGCGGTCTTCGGCTCAACGATTCGTGCAAACGATAGTGGTTGTAAAAATGCTGCCAGCCCTCGTTCCTAGACCGGACTTCCTGTACGGATCCATAGACATCGCAGTCGAGCACCTCCGTTCGGCAGGACCTGTTGAAGCGTTCGACGTAAGCGTTCTGGATCGGCGTGCCTCGCTGAATGTGGCGAAGGTTCCTACCCTTGCTCTGCGCCCATCGCTTTACTGCGTGGGCAAGGAACTCTGGCCCTTAGTCCATCAGCATCAGCATCATGGCCATGATCACCATGGGCACAACCACGACGACAACTCAGATCATGGCGACCTTAACTTGCGTTCAGCCTATCTTCACGTCCTTGCGGATGCCGCTACTTCGGTGCTAGCCATCGTTGCTTTGCTGGGTGGAATACACTGGGGTTTTGGTTGGCTGGACCCCTTGATGGGCATCGTCGGTGCGGCTCTAGTCGCCATTTGGGCGTGGGGTCTGTTGTGTGATAGCAGTCGAGTCTTGCTGGATGCCGAGATGGATGCACCAGTGGCCGAAGAAATTCGAGAATCCATCGCCGAAGGTCCATATCGGGCTGTCATCACGGACCTGCACGTTTGGCGGGTGGGCAAAGGGAAATATGCCGCCGTCATTGCCGTAGAAGGAAACTCTGAAGTCACCCCTGACTACATCCGCCAACTTGTCACTATTCATGAGGAGTTAGCGCATGTTTCAGTGGAAGTGAATCCACTGAACTCATCAACGGCACTCATATAAGCATTTGCTTGGCCGCTGCTTTCGCCGGAAGCAGACTCTCGTGACTTTTCATTGAGCGGCAGCTTTCTGCCTCAGTGGAAGCGTTACGCAAATTCAGTCAGTATGAGCAATACTGGTCTGGCCGTGCGTCAAACAATTTCGCAGCGTCCACAAAGATTGTGGGAGATACCTTCCACATATAATTTCTGAACTATGACACGCCGTCTGGCCATGTTCTTCGTGATGCTGAGCGTCTTCTGGCAAGCCCTTGCTGTGGCTGGCCAGATGCCTGTCTTCGCGTCACATGAAGCGCTTGAGCATGCGGCGATGCATCTTCAAGAGGAAGGCCACCACCACCATGATGATGGTGCCGTGGAGCTCGATGACTCCTCTGACTCCAAACTGCACATGATGGCCAATGGGATGCCATCTGCAGCGGTTGAAGCTTTCACCTTGAGTGTTCCGGTGCCCGACTGGGTAAGCTCTCCACTCTGCCCGGTCGTCGATTCCATGCTCCCCCATCCGATCCTGGAAGGTCTTCGACGGCCTCCCAGACTCACAGCCTAGCTCTCTTTAGGTCGGCTTCATCCGTCTGAAGCCATCCCTTCGTTCGTGCATGTCAGATCTGTCGCAGTACCTCGCGACGGTATTGCTATGTACCCAGAGCATTTAGAGGCTTTGTGAACCCCAAAATTAAATGGAGGCTCTGCATTCTTGCAGGGCTGACGTTGGCGTGCACGTCGTACGCACAGCCAATGGAAAGCGTTGCTGCGCCAAAATCGAGCAGCAACATTCAAAAAACAACCTTGGCGACTGCCGTTGAGGCGGCCTGGAGCCGCGCCGTTGCCTCTGCTGAGGCTGCAGGCATTTCTCGGCAGGCAGCCGCAGAAAAGCAAGCATCAAGTGCTCTTTGGGCTGCACCTCCCTCAGTGGAGTTGAGCCACCGCAATGACCGCCTGCAAAGCAACAATGGCGCTCGCGAGACTGAAGTAGCTTTGGCGGTGCCGCTCTGGCTTCCCGGCCAGAAAAGCGCCAAGCAACAAGCCGCAGATTCGTTGTCATCTCTATCTCAGTTGTCTGAAACTGAGGGAAAACTGCGTGTTGCAGAGGTTGTCCGTGAGTTGCATTGGCAGATTGCTGAGTTGCAGGCCAGCCAATCTTTGTCAAAGCAGCAGACCAGCACTTTTGCGGCCATCGCATCAGACGTGGATAAACGTGTGAAAGCCGGTGATCTGGCAAGAGCAGATGCCTTGGCAGCCAAGGGGGAGCTTTTAAGCGCACAAGCAACTCAGTCACAGGCTGAAACCCAGCTTGAAGCAGCAAAGCGCCAGTGGACAGCCCTGACAGGATTGGCCCAAACACCTGACGCTACGTTTGCGAGTGCTGAAAGCCCATCTCCTCGCCAGTTGGCTGAGCATCCCGAACTGTTGCGTGCAGAACAGCAAGTAGACCTGGCACGTAAGCGTTTGGATTTGGTTGCCAAATCGAATCGCAGTGCTCCAGAGCTGATCACCAAGTTCAGGCAAGACATTCCAGGCCATGGTCAGGGTTCCGCCTACAGCCTGGGCCTTGCTGTGCGTATTCCGTTCGGCACAGACGATAGAAATGCACCCTTGCAAGCTGCCGCCTTGACCGAGCTGGACATAGCTCAGCGCAAGGAACAGGTGCTTCGTGCTCAGTTGTCTGCTCGCATGGAAAGCGCCAAGGCTGCAGCAGCGGCAAGTCAGTTGCAGTTGCAGACCGAGCGTGAAAAAGCCGCGTTGCTTAACGAACGAGCCAAGCTGATTCGTGCCGCCTTCAATGCAGGCGAGACATCGCTCCCAGAGCTTCTGCGCGCAGCCAGTGCCGCAGCTCAAGCCGACTACAGCGCTGCTCGGCAGGAGGCTGCATTTGGCCTCGCACGTGCACGTCTTCAACAAGCCTACGGACAACTGCCATGAATTCTCCGTTTTCAACTCCTTGCGCCGTGAAGCGCTTGCTCTTACTGGGTGGCTTCGCCCTTACTACAGGGATCGCCTTGGCATCCCCTGGTGCACACGGTCCCAATGGAGAGCATTTGGACGCAGCACCTACGGCAGGAGCCACTTCTTCTGCACCCAGGTTCGAGGCTAAGTCCGAAGACTACGAGCTGGTTGGTCGCCTGCAGGGCGGTGAGTTTTCGATGTTCATTAATCGATTCGCTACGAATGAACCCGTGGATCAAGCCAAGGTGGAAGTCGAGCTGGGTCAACTGAAAGCCCCTGCGCCTTATCACTCGGACCAGGGCGACTATGCCGTGGCTGATGAGAAGTTTTTGGCAGAGCTCGGCAAGAAAGGGTCCCACGCGCTGGTGATCACGATTCTGGACGGCAAAGAGTCTGACCTGCTGGACGGCACTTTGGAAGTCGGGGCGACCCAAGCTGCAGCTGAGGCCACCCATGCTCATGGAGATGAAAACGCTTTGCTGTTTGCCGCATTGGCGATTGCCGCATTGGCCGCCGTGGGCGGATTGGGATGGCTTTTGGGCCGAGGCTCTAACAGCAAGGTAGCAAAGGGAGGTGCCCAATGAAGCGCATCGTCATCATGTCTGCGGTCTTGGCAATCACCATGGCTCAAGCCTCTCCGGGCGCTCATGGCCCCAACGGAGAGCATCTGGATACGGCCTCGGCCACTCCATCGGCAGCAGGTTTGAGTCGCTTGCCTGATGGCAGTGTCAATGTGCCCATGCTGTCCCAGCGCCGATTGGCAATTCGCACGGAAATTGCCTTGATGTCCGAAGCAAGCGCAACAACCGAACTGCCAGCCAAAGTCATTGCGGACCCCAATGCAAGTGGCCTGGTTCAGACGGTTGTGGGCGGAAAGATTGAGGCCGGAGCCCAAGGCTTGCCGTTCGCTGGCAAGACTGTACGCAAAGGAGAAGTCCTGGCGGTCGTAGCCCACCACGCAGAGCCACTTGCCTTGTCTGGACAGCGTGCTCAGTTGGCAGAACTCAGAGGTGCCCGAGAAATCGCGCAAAAACGTGTGGAACGACTCAAAGGGCTTGAAGGCACTGTCCCACGCAAAGAGATTGAAGCAGCTCAGACGGAGCTTGCAAGCCTGAGGGCACGGGAAAGCGCAATTGGTGGCGGTCTTGCAGCCAAGGAAAACGTGGTAGCTCCCGTCTCGGGTGTCATCGCCAGCGCCAATGTGGTGCTCGGCCAGGTTGTTGAATCCAAGGATGTCTTGTTTGAGATCACCGATCCAGCCAAGGTCATGGTGGAGGCCACAACGGCCGATCCTGCTCTAGCAGCCAACATCAGTGCAGCAACGATCAAAGCGACGCCGGGAGTCCGTTTGGAGCTCATTGGTGCTGGTCGAAGCTTGCGTGACGGTGTGTTGCCATTGACCTTCAAGGCGGTTGCTTCCGATGGTACGCAACAGCTACCGATTGCTATTGGCCAACCTGTCACCGTGATTGCCAACTCCAAGCAAAGCGTCAAAGGCTTTGTTCTTCCCGCACAGGCGATCACCCGCAATCCGGCCAATGAGCCAGTCGTCTGGATCAAGTCAGGTGCAGAGCGCTATATTCCGCAACCCGTGCAGTACCAAGCGCTGGACGCGAACCGGATCGTCGTCACCAAGGGGCTTGGCGATGAAAACCGGGTCGTGGTTCAAGGTGCGGCGCTGATCGCACAAATCCGCTGAACTGTGAGGTGACACATGTTCAACTGGATTGTTCGCAACAGCCTGCATAACCGGCTGTTTGTATTAGCGTTCGCTGCGATATTGATGGTCTACGGGATCATCACGGCAGTCAAAACGCCTGTTGATGTCTTCCCGGACCTCAACAAACCTCTGATCACTGTTCTGACCGAAGCCGGGGGAATGGCCCCTGAAGAAGTCGAGCAGTTGGTGACTTTTCCCATTGAAACAGCATTGAATGGCATGCCGGGGGTCACTCGCGTGCGCTCCATGTCCGGGGTCGGTTTGTCGATTCTTTATGCCGAGTTTGACTGGGGAACTGACATCTACCGCAACCGCCAGTTGGTGGCGGAGCGGCTTGCGCTCGTACGCGAGCGACTTCCCGCTGATGTGGTGCCGGTGATGGGCCCTGTGTCTTCCATCATGGGTGAGGTCATGCTACTGGCCTTGCCCTTGAATGTGAGCGAAAAGGGCGCATCGGCCGCAACACCCATGCAGGCACGGGAGTATGCAGACTTTGTGCTGCGCCCCCGCTTGCTAGCTGTCCAAGGTGTTTCGCAAGTCATTCCCATCGGGGGGGAAGTACGTCAATTGCGTGTGGAGCCTGACACCGCCCGGATGGCTCAGTTTGGTGTCACCCTTTCTCAGCTGGAGGCGGCTCTCAAGGGGTTTGCTGGCAACGCAGGCGGCGGTTTCATAGACCTCAATAGCAGGGAATATCTGATCCGCCACATTGGGCGTACCAACAAGGTCGAGGACCTGCAGTCCGCTGCAGTGGCCTGGCGAGATGGCCGTCCAATCCGCCTGGAGCAGGTTGCCAATGTCCGGTTTGCTCCGGCCATGAAGCGCGGTGACGGTGGTTACAACGGCTCTCCTGCGGTCATCGTCAGCGTTCAGAAGCAACCTGAAGCCGATACCGTTCGCGTGACGCGTGACATCGAGCAAGCGCTTCGTGAACTAAGCAAGGGCCGTCCTGAAGGCATCAACGAACCAAGAGCCTTGTTCCGACAGGCGGATTTCATTGAAGCCTCCATTGGCAACGTGACAGAGGCACTGCGTGATGGAGCCATCATGGTCGCCATCGTTCTGTTTGCCTTCTTGCTCTCAGCCAGAACCACTCTGATCTCACTGGTCGCGATCCCACTGTCGCTGGCTGCCACGGCGCTGGTATTTCACTGGCTGGGACAATCCATCAATGTGATGACCTTGGGCGGACTTGCCATTGCCATTGGCGAGTTGGTTGACGATGCGGTGGTGGACGTAGAAAACATTCTGCGCAGACTCAAGCAAAACCGGGAGCTGGAGCACCCGATGCCGACGCTTGAGGTTGTGCGCAAAGCCAGCGTGGAGGTTCGCTCCGGCATCGTTTATGCCACGGCCATCGTGGTGCTGGTGTTCGTGCCGCTGTTTGCTCTGCCAGGGGTCGAAGGCCGCTTGTTCTCGCCGCTGGGCATCGCCTACATCATCTCCATTCTGGCTTCCATGCTGGTGTCGATGACGGTGACGCCGGTACTGTGTTCCTACCTCCTGCCGAGAATGAAGCGCATTGATCATGGGGACAGCCCCATCGTCAGACGCCTCAAGCAATGGGATGAAAAGCTGCTGGCTTGGTCTTTCCCAAGAAGCAAAGCGCTGATGGCTACGGCCTTGGCTGCAGTAGTGATTGCACTGGCCAGCGTTCCCTTCTTCCCGAGAGCGTTCCTGCCAGCCTTCAATGAAGGCTCGCTGGTTCTGGGCATGGTGTTCAATCCGGGGACGTCATTGGCAGAAGCCAATCGAATGGGCTCCTTGGCTGAGACCTTGATCATGGAGGTGCCCGAGGTCACCCAGGTTGGGCGCAGAACAGGCCGGGCTGAGCTGGACGAGCACGCGGAAGGGGTTCACTCTGCAGAGATCGACGTTGATCTGAAGCGCAGCGAGCGTGATCGTGAAGCCGTGATGGCCGATATTCGCGCAAAGCTGTCTGTGCTGCCCGCACAAGTTGCTGTGGGCCAGCCGATTTCTCACCGCCTGGATCACTTGCTGTCCGGTGTTCGCGCTCAGATCGCCCTGAAAATTTCTGGTGACGATACCGACACGCTGCGTGGTTTGGCCGAGCAGATGCGCCAAAGTCTTTCAAGCATCCCTGGCCTGGTTGACCTGACCGTCGAGAAGCAAGTGCTGATTCCTCAGATTACTGTGCGTCTTGACCATCAGAAAGCCGCCCAGGTGGGGTTGGCTCCCGGGGAGGCTATTCGTGTGCTGCAAGCGCTGACGGATGGTGCTCATGGTGCACAGATCGTGGATGGCCCTCGTCGCTACGAACTGGTGTTGCGTTTGCCCGATGAAGGTCGCAGCCCGCAAGACCTGGCTCGAACCCTGATCGACACGCCGGCTGGCAGGATTCCTGTCTCAGCGATTGCGACGGTCTCCGAGACGGATGGACCCAACCAGATTGGCCGGGAAAACGGTCGTCGTCGCATCGTGGTCTATGCCAACACGGACGGTTCAGACATGAGTCGTATCGTGCGTGACATTCGTGCGGCGATAGATCGCACCCAGTTACCGACAGGCAACTCCATCTCTCTGGAGGGGCAGTTCCAGGCTCAGGAGCAGGCTGCGCAAAAGATTGCGTGGCTATCGCTGATGTCTCTGGCTTTGGTGTTCCTGGTGCTTTACACACGCTACCGCTCCACGACGCTGGCCTTGATCATCATGGCCAATATCCCGTTGGCTCTGGTGGGCAGTGTGATTGCAATGTGGCTTTCGGGAATCACGCTCTCCGTGGCCTCCATGGTGGGCTTCATTACCTTGACAGGCATTGCAGTTCGCAATGGCATCCTCAAGGTGAGCCACTACATCAACCTCTGCAAGTTTGAAGGGGAGCAGTTCGGCCAGTCCATGGTTGTCCGCGGCTCACTGGAGCGCCTGACACCTGTGCTGATGACTGCGCTGGTAGCTGCGTTTGCCCTGACGCCTTTGCTGCTGTCTGCCGATGCTGCTGGCAAGGAAATCTTGCATCCAGTTGCGGTGGTCATCTTCGGTGGTTTGGTGAGCTCCACGCTCCTAGATACGTTGTTGACTCCACTGATGTACCTGGCATTTGGTCGAACGGCCACCGAAAAGCTTCTGGCTTCAAATCCAGAAGCCGAAGGCACGCCTGAGCAGCAAGAAGCGTTTTAAAGCAATTACGGGCTTTGAGGCGCAGCCCTTGATGCGCCTCGCTTTAGCTAGGAATAGTTATGAAAAAACTGCTGTCTGCAGCTGTCCTGGGCCTTTCTCTGATCAGCATGAACGCCATCGCGCATGGCACTGCCAAGCCTCAGCACGGCGGCATTGTCCAATCGGCCAGCGATCTGTCCTTTGAACTGGTTCCACAAGCCAATGGTGCTGCCATCTACGTAATCGATCACGACGATCCTGCTGACGTGAGCAAGATGGGCGGAAAACTGACCGTGCTCAATGGTGCGGAAAAGTCTGAAGCCGACATCAAGCCTGCCGGTGGCAACAAACTTGAAGCAACAGGTATCAAGGTTGCCAAGGGCAGCAAAGTTGTTGCAGCAATCACCGGCGTTGAAGGCCAAACTGTCACCGTGCGTTTTTCGGTCAAGTAATACCCAGCTCGACAAAGCATAGGTAAGACGAGGTAGCTATGAATGTTCTGGCAAACCGTGGAGTTGTGGCGGCACTCGGCGCGGCAGTTCTGTTTGGTGCAGGTACCCCAGCAGTCAAGATGCTGCTGGAGCATGCCAGTCCCTGGTTGATGGCAGGCATTCTCTACCTCGGCTCTGGTATCGGCCTGCTGATCTACAGGCTGATTACGAAAGCTCCTGCAGTCGCCCTGAAGCGGCATGAAATGGGGTGGTTGGCTGCAGCCGTCATAGCAGGCGGCATGATGGGGCCGCTGCTTTTGATGACAGGCTTGTCTGGGATGGCTGCGACCGACGCATCTTTGCTGCTCAACGCCGAGGGCGTACTGACTGCCGTTCTCGCGTGGTTTGTGTTCAAAGAAAACTTTGATCGCCGCATCGCCTTGGGGATGGTGGCAATCGTCGCTGGTGCAGTCGTGCTCAGTTGGCCGAGTCAAACAAGCACTGCCAGTCTTTGGCCCACGCTTGCAGTGCTCGGTGCCTGTCTGTCCTGGGCCATTGATAACAACCTGACCCGTAAGGTGTCGATTGCGGATGCCTCCTTCATTGCCATGATGAAGGGCCTGGCTGCCGGCGCTACCAATTTGCTGTTGGCTCTGGCAACTGGTGCAGTCTGGCCGTCACCAGGAGTCGTGGCTTTGGGGGCGGTGATTGGCTTCCTGAGCTATGGCACGAGCTTGGTCTTGTTCGTGATCGCCTTGCGCTATCTGGGTACAGCTCGCACAGGGGCGTATTTCTCCATCGCGCCGTTTTTTGGAGCCGTGCTGGCCATTGCTTTCTTGGGAGAGCCTGCATCGCCTCGATTGCTCGTTGCTGGCGTTTTGATGGGTATCGGGGTCTGGCTACACCTTACTGAAACCCATCAGCACGAGCACACCCATGAGTTGCTAGAACATAGTCATGAACATGAACATGATGAGCATCATCAGCATGTCCACGCGGACGGGTCGATGCCAACGGGTAAGCATGCACATTTGCACACTCATGAGCCTACGACGCACAACCATGAGCATTTCCCAGATTTCCATCATCAGCACGAACACAAACACTGATGTGCAGATTCAGCGTGCCGACACGCGTGAACCGCACTCGCCTTACGATGTCAATGATCTAGTTGATAGATGACAAGGCCAACAACTGAAGCTTCTGCGACGATGACTGGCCCTGGGAGCTTTGTTTGAAGTTTCCACTGAGTTACTGTAGAAATGATAGAAATTGCAGCGGCGATCCCGTCTGTAATTGATCGCTGTTAATTTCCACGCAAAACTGACCCGCCGAGGGTGCGGATAAAAACTTGGACTGGTTTTATGCGGCTAGGCCAAGTTTGTGCCGGTATTCCACAGGACTTAAACGTCCCAGAGATACCTTGATACGTTTTTCGTTGTACCAACGAATGTACGCATCGACAGCTTCGATGAACTGCTCAATCG
>NZ_RSDT01000027.1:0-10488 GCF_004522605.1 Comamonas sp. A23 | reverse complement strand
CGACCTCGATCGAGTCGACCCGGGCCTCATCCAGCGCCTGGGCAATCTGCCTGGCCTGCTCCACGCTGTACTGGTGACGAATGGCGTGGCTGCCGTCGCGCAGGGTCACGTCGGAGATGTAGATTTTCTTGGTTTGCGTCATGGTGTGTCGTCTCCTCAGGCGGCCACGGCGAGCGTCGCCAGCATGCGTTCGGCCATGTGTTCCGCAGTGCGCAGACCGGCGCTGGTCATGATGTCCAGGTTGCCTGCATAGGCGGGCAGATAGTGGGCCGCCCCCTCAACCTCTAGAAAGATCGAGGTTTTCAGGCCCGTGAGGGCATTGCCCACGCCGGGGATGCGGATCGGTGCATCGATGCGGTCGAACTGCACCTTCTGCTTCAGGCGGTAGCCCGGCACATAGGACTGCACGGCAGCGGCCATCTGCTCTACCGATGCGGCAATGGCGGCCTCGTCGGCCAGCGCGCTCAGGGTGTAGACCGTGTCGCGCATGATCAGGGGCGGCTCGGCCGGGTTCATGATGATGATGGCCTTGCCCTTGGTGGCTCCGCCCACGACCTCGATCGCCTTGGAGGTGGTCTCGGTGAACTCGTCGATGTTGGCGCGGGTGCCGGGGCCGGCACTCTTGCTGGCAATCGAGGCAATGATTTCGCCGTAGTGCACCTTGGTCACACGAGAGACTGCGGCCACCATGGGGATGGTGGCCTGACCGCCGCAGGTGACCATGTTCACATTCGGCGCGTCCAGATGCATGTCGCCGTTGACCACGGGAATGCAGTACGGGCCGATGGCCGCCGGCGTCAGGTCGATCACGCGGATGCCGGGCTTGAGGCTGCGCAGGAAAGCGTCGTTCTTCACATGTGCGCCGGCGCTGGTGGCATCGAACACAAAGTCGATCTCTGCAAACCCGGGCATGCGCGTGAGGCCTTGCACGCCTTCGTGGGTGGTGGCCACGCCCATGCGGGCGGCGCGGGCCAGACCGTCGGAGTGGGGATCGATGCCGACCATGGCCCCCATCTCGATGTTCTTGCCATGGCGCAGGATCTTGATCATCAGATCCGTGCCGATATTGCCGCTGCCGATGATGGCGGCCTTGAGTTTTTTGCTCATGGAGTGTCCTTGGTGGAGAGGGATAGTCAGGCCAGGCGGCAGCCGACGCTGCCCAGGCTGCCCAGGTTTGCCTGGACCAGGTCGCCGTTGCTGAGAGCTACCATGGGCCCTAGGGCACCGGACAGAATGAGCTGGCCAGCGCGCAGGGGATGGCCGCGCTCGGCCATGGTGCAGGCCAGCCAGTAGGCGGCTCGCAGAGGGTGACCGAGGCAGGCGGCGCCCGTGCCGACCGAAACGGTCCTGCCGTTGATGCTCATCTGCATGCCCAGGGCCGAGGTGTCCAGTGCGCCGATGCTGACAGGCTGCTCGCCCAATACATAAAGTGCTGACGAAGCGTTGTCTGCGACGGTGTCTACCAGGGTGATCTTCCAATCGCGAATCACGCTATCGACGATTTCCAGAGCCGGAAGCGCGTAGGACAAAGCGTTGATGAACTCAGACCATGACGGTGTTTGGTTACCAAGGTCTTTGCCGACGATGAAGGCGACCTCGGCCTCAATCTTGGGCTGGATGAGTCGACTCATGGGAATGGTGTCGCCATTCAGATATTCCATATCGTTGAATAGCACTCCGAAGTCGGGTTGATCCACTCCCAGTTGCTGTTGCACTGCTTTGCTGGTGAGTCCAACCTTGAGGCCAACGACTCGGCGGGCTGGGTCTTCCAGGCAAGCCTGTGTATTGATTTGAGCCACTTGGTAGGCAGCGTCGAGCCCGGTAATGCCAAAGGTTTCGGATACGCTGGCAATCGGGCTGCGTGAGCTGCGGGCCTCTCGTATGGCCAGGGCAGCAGCATGAAGGTTTGTTGATGGGGCAGTCATATGGGGGGAGCTGTGATCGGGTAAGGAGCAAGGCTCTTTGCCTTCGGCCGCAGTCGGCCGAGCACACCACTGGCTTGGTACAGCCGGTGGTGAGTTGCTGTTTACTCAGGAGGGCTTTTATTCGAAGACCATGAGATCGCGTGCCACTTCGACAGGTCCACCGAAGTGCTTGCGAACACCGTCGGTGTATCGCGAATCTGGCTCATCGCCGCCGGGCACCAGATGTGTCAGGATGACTTTCTTGACGCCTGCGGCCTTGGCGAGCAAGCCGATGTCTTCTGACACTGTGTGCTCTTCGGCCATGTGGCGCATCATTCCATCGGCTACTGCATCGGGCACGTGCTGACGTCGCATCATTTCGCGAATCAATGGCAGGTCCACGACTTCGTGCACCAGCAGATCTGCGTCCTTTGCGAAATCGGACAGTACTGCGCAGCGGCCGGTATCGCCGCTGACGACAATGGTTTTGTCGGGGGTCTGAATACGCAGCGCGTAGGACTTGTCTTGACTCTTGCGTGTTACCTTGGTGTTGGGATCGTTCAGGAAGTGGCAGTTCTCCTGAGCGCTAACGCTAATCAAGTCATCCTGATAGACGAGGCCGCTACCCTTGATGTCGTGTGCATTAAAGGCTTGCTCAGGCGGCAAATGATTGTTCTTGGAATCTGCCTGGCGGATACGTGCATTCACCGCGAAATACTGCTGGAAGCCCTTCATCATGGACTTGGCACTGGGCCCATAGACATCCGCAGGCGGAATGCCCAGATCCCATTGCACGCCGATGATGGGCCCCCAGCCTGCATTGTGGTCGTCATGGTCGTGAGTGATAAAGATCTTCTTTACCTTGCGCAGATCAATGCCTGCCGCGTAGATCTGCCGCAGAGCTCCGTCGCCTGCATCGATGACATACACCCTATCGCCTACGATCAAGGCATTCGAAGGCTGAGCACGCGAAGCAGAGGACGGAATGGGCCCTCCTTGCGTCCCAAGGGTCACGAACTTCGTCTGTGCAAATCCATTGCCAGCACAAGCCATCGTCAGGAGCACCGTGCTCACCAGAGTCTTCAGTTTCATTGTTGTCTCCATCCGGAAATTGCAGTCGCATCCACCCCCGTAGGGGTGGACTTATCAAGCGTCAAGCAGGTACGCCAAGGCCAGAGACATCGGCTGCTGCGACGAAGCGATCCGGCCGCAAAGCCACTGCGCGCACCTGATACTTGCGCAGCCAGGGGCCCAGTACCTCGTCGAGATCCACCAGTTCATCCGCACCTTGGGTATGGGCATCCTGGGGGCGCACGGCGATGTAGCGCGCGCCCAAAGCATCCCACCCGGCCTTTTCCTCGGCAGTGAGCAAGGTGGCAGGGTCGACGTTATCGCCCAGCAGCACAAAGCTGTGCCCCAGCAATGTGTCCAGCCGCGCCATCACGCCCCGCGTATCTCCCATGACTGGCTGTGGTGCCATGCGGCCGACAATGCTGGTTTCTGCCAGCGGGCCATGCAGCCAGCCCGCAGCCAGCACGGGCGGTGCAATCAGCGGAGGTTCGGCAGCACTGGCGGCATCAGGTGGGGGGGCATTGAGTGCAGCCTGCTCTTCGTCACTCAATTCCTGCTTGATGACTCTGCCGAGTTGCACAGCGAGCTGGGTATAAAAGGCCGCGTTGGGGCGGCGTTCTGCCTCGTAGGTGTCCAGGAAGTGCTCCGGCAATTGGCCCTTGAGCACGCCCGCGAGCTTCCAGCCGATGTCATAGGCGTCGCGCATGCCAGTCTGCATCCCGGCTCCGGCCCAAGGCGGCATAAGGTGTGCAGCATCGCCGGCCAGGAAGACGCGCCCGACACGCCACTTGTCGGCCATCCGGGTGTGATGACGATAGAACGCGTGCTGATGGATTTCCACATCGTCTTCGGTCACTCCGAGCGCCTTGAGCAAGGGCCAGACTTGCTCATTCGTCGCGAAGTCGGCCTCTGTCTCGCCCGGCTTCAGTGGAAGCTCCCAGCGGTGGTTACCTCCAGACAGAGAGATATCGACCACCGGTCGCTCCTTGTCGGACCAAAAGGTCAGGAAGTTCCGATCAGGCCACCAGCGTTTGACGCGGCAGTCAATAACAATCCACTGCACTTCAAGCGTGTCACCAAGTAGCTTCACATCAAGCATGGATCGCGTGGCGCTACTGCCACCATCGCACCCGATCGCATAACGCACGCGAACATCTGAAACGTTGCCAGTTTCCAGGTCTTTTGCACTCAAAGTGACACTGGAGTCATCTTGACTCAAGGAAGCGATTTCCATGCCATAACGCACGTCAATCTTTGAATGCCTTGCTGCACATTCGCGCAAGGTTGCCTCCATAGTGGGCTGGTAAATGTTGAACTGGCGATGCTTGCTGCCCAGGGTAGATGGCGGCAATTCAATCCGCATGATTTCGGTGCCGTCATATCGCATCCAGCGCAGCGAGCGCTGTGGGTCGATGCACTTCAGAACAGCTTCGTCGACACCCAGGTCCTGGAAGATGCGCATGGTCCAGTCATTGACCGTAACCGCGCGCGCACGTGCGTAGATGTCGTGGTGTCGTTCAAAGACGATCGTCGAAATACCGTACTTGGCAAGAGTGAGAGCGGCGATGATGCCACTGGGGCCGTAGCCGACGATAGCAACGTCGGCATCAAAATTTTCTTTCATGGGGACTTCACTTCACAAAACTAGCTGCGTGTTCAATGCGGCAGCGATACGGCGGAGGGCTCGCCAACAGCGTCAATCGGTCCGCGTCTGAGCAGAGCCAAAACCAGAAAGACACCTGCGACGGCCGCGCAGACGGCGGACAACAGTCCGATCGATGCAAAGAGATCACCTGTCTTGGAGGACAGAGCAGTCACGATCAATGGACTGAGAAAATTTCCAAGGAAAAAAGCGGCCATGTATCCACCTGCGCCTCGGCCACGCTGTGCGAATGGCAGGCGAACCATGATCCAATTCAGCATGAGTGGCATGACTATCCCGCCCCCGAAACATGCAACGAAAGCACCAAAAATCAGTACGTTGGTGTCGGCAACGGTGGAAACGATGTAGAAGCCTGCGGCAATGACTGCGAATGAGATGACAAGCAGGCGATTGATGGGCCAACCCGATAGTCTGTGGAACACGAAAGCACCGAATGGGACGCCCGCGTTCGCTATCGCACTACCGAGGCCGATGATGGCCGGCGTTGTGACCCCCTTGGCTGTCAGTAGGAAACTGATCTGGATCGTTATGACGAAATACATCACGGCGGTGAAAAGCGCCATTGCGCAGATATGACCAATTTCACGCCATGGAAATGGGAGTCGGCTCGTTGTTGCACGGCTGCGTGAGGTTTCGACTTCCTCAGGCTCCCAAACAAAGATGGCAATGATCGGCAGAAAAAACACTGCACAGCCATAAACGATGAAAGGAGTGCGCCAGCCTGCCGAAAACCCACCAAGTACGCCGCCTAGAGCGAACATAACCACGGCAACTATTGACGCAGAGCCGAGCTGGACCGTCAGCCACTTTTCGCGTTCTTTCCCTTTGAAATAGTCTGCCGTGAGTGCGGTCGAGATTGTCGTAATAGCCGCTTCGGCGATGCCCACAATGACTCGTGTTGCAAGAATCGAATAGAGGTCATTCAAGAAGAAGGGCAACATACCCGCGACCGCATAAACGGCGATGGATATCAAATACAGCCGCTTTCTTCCAATGACATCCACCACAGACCCCATCAGGGGTCCGAAGAGTGCAATCATCAAGCCTGGGATCACCAAGATAACCAGCGTCAGCATTTCTGCGTGAGGCTGGTCAGAAAACGCCTGTTGCATGGAAGGAAGAACAGGCGCGATAAGGACGGCACCTGCTGATGCCAGCCAACACGTTGAAACGAGTAGCCAACCTTGCAACCTGCTTGCAATGCGCTGGCTTGATCTGGACTGAGGACTGGACAGCATGTATGTCTCCGTTATGTCTTTTTTTGCTGTTTGATCTCAGTCTTTCAGAAACGCAATCAGCAACTGATTGAATTCCTCTGCGTGCTCCCACTGAGCCCAGTGCCCGCACTTCGCAAAGATATGAAGCCGAGAATCTTGGAAGGTGTTGACCATTCGCAGGCCATGGTCGATCGGAACAAAGCGGTCGTCACGGCCCCAGGTGATGAGCGTCTTGTGAGCAATTTCTGGGAAGCGAGCTGTCAGATCCCACTTGCTGTGAGGGCACAGTCTTGAGCTTTCGACGAAATTCTTCAGGTGAGTCAAGTTCGATTGGATGTTGTTCCACCGCCCTTGACGCAGCTCCTCTGTAATAGCCTGAGGTGCGTAAACAAATACCTCCAACATGGCATTGAAGTTCTCGTGATTCGGCTCTGCGTACAGCCTCATCATGCGTTTGACGCCTTCGCTCAGTTGTGGCTGGAAGATGCTCGGACCTTGTGCTCCCGGTCCCATAAGCACCAGGCGGCCCATGCGCTCAGGGAACTCGAGGGAGAAGCTCATGGCAGAGGCTCCGCCCATCGAGCTGCCAACAAAGTGGGCTTGGTCGATGCCGAGTGCGTCCATCACGCCCTTGCTTGCACGTGCGTTGATCAGCGGGCGGGGAATATCTGTGAGGATCTCCGCGGACTTGTTAAATCCTGGGCTGTCGATCAGCAGCACTCGATATCCGGCATTCACCAGTACCTCAATGTTGCGGTAGTAGTTGCTCCAACCACTGGCACCAGGACCGCCTCCGTGCAGCATGATGATTGCGGGACCACTTCCCGCATCGTTGACGTGGATCTTGAAATTCTCCAGACCGGGTTCGTTAATAGTCACGAACTTGCTGGTTCCGGCTTCGGTAAGAGTCATTTTGGTAGCTCCATTGGTGGGTGTATTGATGAAAGAAGGACTCATGTGGCTTCAACGTGTAGGAGACGTTGTGGCTTCTGGTGGTGGGTTCATTGCGTGCCCCCAGTCACTCAGTTCGGTGTAGCGCTTGACTTCCCAGGTTGCGTCGTCGACGACAATGCCGCCCGCGCCAAACTCGAGGGCAAATCCTGAAGGCGTGATCATGTAAAACGAGAACATCTGGTCATTGGGGTGATGACCGAGCTCCATGAGCACCGGGATTCCTGCTCGTTTACAGCGGTCATAAGCCAGACCGACATCGTTCGGGTCGGAGCACTCAACCATGATGTGGTGGATGCGCTTTCGGGCCGGAAAGGGAGCTTCTGCGGTTGCTAGAGAGTGGTGGCGACCAGTGCGAGCATGAAAGAACGTAACTTCGAGCTGGAGCCCAGGCGCGGCGTTACCAACTATGGTGTCGCTGAGTTTGAGACCCAGGACGTCCTCACAAAATGCTTTCGCTTTGGCACTCTGTTTGGGCACCGTAACAAAATGACCTACTCCCAAACGCCCCGTGCTGAAAGCGCCTCGCAATACGGCTGAGCGGAAGCAGTCACGGGTGTGAGCACGGTAGGCGGAGCTGTAAAACTCATGACGTATTCCATCGGGATCGTGGCATACGAAAAGGCGCTCTACGCGACGCTGCGTGGCGACCTTCTCACTCTCTTCCCAGACATCTACGCCCCGAGAACGAACTTGGTCAATAAATGCGTCAAGCGCAGCACTTGATTCAAATTCCCAACCGGCGGCCAAGAAGTCATCCAGATCACTTTGCAGCAACAAAATGCGCTGCTCATAGTCATCCATGCGTAACCCGAGGGACTCGCCAGTTGCTCGAGCTCCGACCTGCAACCCCAATATGTTGACGGCAAAGCTTTCCCAAGCTGTTAGGTCACTGACTCCGATGACCATGTATCCAAGCGTTGACACGCTCTGCATTCGCTTCTCCTTGTTCTGGATTGCATGAACCAGAGACAGAGAGCAGGACTTATCTGTCTTGCACTGACCTACGGAGCTTTTCGTTTAGCTCAGCAGTTCATCTGCCACTGGTGTGATGACAGAATCGTACCGATAGGTACAAAACATTTAGATAGGGAAAGTCAGTATTGAACCGATTGGTACAAAACAATAGAGAGATAGAGTACGAGCGCTATATAATTTGACAATTCACAGGGCGCGCTCTCAGGCATGGAACAACAAATACCGGTACAAGGAAATCGGCGCGGTAGGCGCTCGAGGCAAGAAATCCTCGAAGCGGCAACGCGTGTGATGGCAGAACGTGGCTACGCGGGGACGCCTATGTCTGCTTTGGTGGAAGCGACAGGCCTACCTAAGAGTGCGATTTATCACCACTTCGAATCCAAGGCAGGTCTTCTGTCGGAGGTAATGG
The DNA here is from genome assembly GCF_004522605.1 of Comamonas sp. A23. Lineage (NCBI taxonomy): Bacteria > Pseudomonadati > Pseudomonadota > Betaproteobacteria > Burkholderiales > Comamonadaceae > Comamonas > Comamonas sp. A23. The sequence continues at coordinate 2,295 of NZ_RSDT01000027.1, read as the reverse complement.
CGCGTGGCGCACGTGCATTCTTTGATGCAATGCGCGAGGCTCATCGGGAACCTCCGATAGATGGCTCTGCACAAGAGCGCCTTGGCTGGTATTTGCAAAAGACGGGCGAAGTCTTTGTGCATCACCAAGACTTTCTACGTCTCCAGTTGATGTTGGTTATGAGCAATGAAGCAGCGGAGGCTCCCCATGCCATGGAAACCGTGATTCAAGTGCGAACTGACGGCCGTGACTACATGCGTGTGATGATCGCTTCTGCATTCTGTGAGGAAGGCGAAGAGCTGGCTTCGTGCATAGCTGAAGGCCTGGCACACTTTGGCATGGTTGGTTTTGATGGAGCCTTTGTATCTGTTCAAACCGGCGATCAACGCTCAATGCATCAGCACATGGAGCAACTCACACAAGCCATGGTGTTGATGGGTGAAACCATCATTTCACAGCACAAAGCTAAGACGAAAAGCAAACGTCGGCTGCCGAAATAAAATCTAATTTTCCAAGCAGGCATTAGCTCTCAACAGGTGGTCGCTGTGAATGGGGAAGGCAATGCTCTTGATGCGGTAGGCATTGCAGACATGCTTGAGTTGATGATCGCGGCGCACCAGCTCCTGGCTTGCATTTCGACGGGGGGCCCTGAAATCGTATGGTGTCGACCATAGGGGGAGGGCATTGGACCGTGCCAGTGCGGGCCAGAGCGACATGGCGTCTGGCACCACGCCTACGCTCTTGAATCCCTATTCATGCCCCGAACTTTCTCGTGGTGTTGCAACGTTCCGAACGAAGTCAGCCACTACCGCAGCGGCCTCTTGCGGAATGGCTTGCAGTAGGCAGTGTGGCGCATCAAACGCCTGAACTCTTATCTTTCGAAAACACTGCTCTGCATCAGCCAAGGAAGACTGTGGCACCAGGCGGTCACGTATTCCTTTCAGGTAGAGAACCGGAGCATCAATGGCTTTGGCATGTGCTCGCACATCTACGGATACCACCGCTCTCAGCCTTGAACGTAGAACCGCCGTTTGAACCTTGGCCAAGGCGGACCGCAGCATAGCCCGCAGGGCCGGCGTCGCAAACCGGCCCAGAAGCATCAGGTTCAGTATCGGAGCAGGGGGAAGCGGAACGGGCATGGTCGCCAGGCCGCTGAGCCAGCGAAGCCCCGGCCTTGGATTGCGAACGAACGAGCAGCACAGAACAATGCCCACAACGCGCCCCGGGTATGCCGCTGCCAGCGAAATGGCAATAGGTCCCGAGAAAGACTCTCCCAACAAGACCAAGCGGCCATTGGGCGGCAAGGCCGATGTGGCAAGTTCCGTCAGGTCGGCATAGGTCTGTGGCGCACCGGAAGTTGGATAGTTCACCACGACGACGGGCATCGTCTTCCCCAATGCGGCAACGAACGGGGCGAAAAGCTCACCCGTGCCATCCATTCCAGGAAGGAGAACAAGGACAACGGGCCCTAACTCGGCAAGAGATGGCAGCTGCAAATCAGAGAATCCTGCTGAAAGGCCGTTCATGGCCGGGGGCGGTAGTTGCAACCCGGTCCATTACAGCACTTTGAATAGTCTAATTTAGGGTCAAAGGAACTTGTTTCAGGGCGGCCGGAACAGGGTAGCTTCGGCTTGCGGGGAGGGCGGATGTGCCTTGCGGGTCGTGTGCAGCCGCTGAGATGTTCAGCGTACGTGCTGCATTGACCGATTGAATCCGCTGTGCCTGAGAGTCATTCGGAAATACTGTCTCACTGTCTCGTACCGGCTCTACTGACTGAAATACGCACGACTCATCGCACGAATGGTCGCGTCCCGGCTGGCGGTTGGGACGAGCATCGACACAAGATACTCAGCTGAAATTCGGCTCCAGGCACTAAGCGAGTGGGGGCCACCAGGCTACCCTCACTCGCTCTATTTGTGCTCCGACCTCAGAACATGTGGCGCAAGCCCATGCCAAAGCCAGTCTGGTTGACGCCAGGCATTGGCGTTCCACCAGCTTGAGCGCTGCTTGCTCCAAAGGCCGCATTGCCGCTGTTCTTCATATAGCCCAGCGAGGCATAGGCTGCAGTGCGCTTGGACAGGTTGTAAGTACCGCGCAGTACCAGCAGCTGACCCTTGTCCGCGTTGTCCTTGTACTTGAGCTGGTTGTACTGGGCGTCCACGGTCCATTGTCCAATGGGGTAGGTCACACCCACAAACCACAGGTCGTTGCGCGGCGATGCGATATAGCCGTCATTCTTGCGGCGCATATAGCCACCACCAATCTTGGCGCCACCAAGCTTCACATAGCCGTTGAGCATGGTGCGCTTGTCGATTT
>NZ_RSDT01000026.1:0-11065 GCF_004522605.1 Comamonas sp. A23 | reverse complement strand
AGTTGGCCAGCAGGCCAGACAGCAGTTCTTCGGGTACGTCGTGTTTCTTGGTGCTCATTGTGCTTACGGACAGGCCGGCTTGCGCCGGCGGTTGATTGTCCGTTTACACAAAATTCTGCACACCCTCAACCGCGCAGCAGGGTGCTATTCAAATCTCGTGACGTATTGCGACTCACAATGCAACAACCGAGCTTGCCTGCTGCTGATCTAACCTGTTCATTGCATCTTTGATTTCACGTCTGGCATGTTGAAGTGCTTGCCTCAGGCAACGGCAGAAATGGGTGGTCTAGGGCGTTCGCTGGCATGGCCTGCGTTACAGGTGCGCTCCTGTGTCATGAGCGCCCACAGGATGCGTGCATTTTTGTTGGCTAAAGCCACGGCGGCCTTTTGCCAGCCACTGCGCGGCCTCAAGGCCATTACCGATTGGGAGATAGGGTCGAGGTTGTGTTTGCCGGTCAGCACTACGGCCTTGGCTCCTTACACCAGCAAAGTGCGCAGGTAACTATCGCCTCGCTTGGTGATGGCTCCGAGGTTGGATTTGCCTCCGCTGGAATTCTGTCTGGGCGTCAACCCAAGCCAGGCGGCAAACTGTGCACCCTTCCTAAACTGCTTGAAGTCGCCGACCATCGCTAATGCAGTGAGTGATCCCAAGCCCTTGATGGCGGCAGCTCGCTGCACCTGGGCATCTTCTTCACAGTGAGCTGTAATACGCTGCTCACACCAGTGAAGATGTTCATCGAGCTCTTGTCAATGCATGAGTGCACGCTGTAGCGCAATGCGGGCTGCGCCTGCGAGGTCATTGCTCGCATCTTCCAAGATATCGTGCAAATAGGTGCGCAAGCCTCTGGGGCTTTGCGGCAGGACGATGCCAAACTCGGCGAGCATTTCTCGAATACGTTTGATGCATGCTGTGCGTTCCTCATTGACCCTTCGCGCGGCTGATGCACACATAGTATGCCCTGCTGCTCTGAAGTCTTAACGGGAACAAGGCGCATCTGAGGACGGCTGGCTGCCTCGCAAATGGCAGCGGCATAATTGGCATTTTGTTTCCGCTCTTGCCCTGCAAGCGATAGGGTGCAACCAATGCTGCTGCCATCATGCGTGCATCCAAGTCCATGCGCAGCAACTGCCGAACACCAGTGGTGCGCACCACCGCAAGCCTCCATGACCATCAGGCACCCTGCAGGTAATTGCGCACACCATGCCAAGAACTTGCTGCGCTGGATGGCCCGGTTAGTGACCATCCTCCCTTGAGCATTGACTGCATGGGCCTGCAGCACATTCTTTGCGAGATCTACCCCAACACGGACGATGTTTTGCATGGCACGACTCCTGATGAATGACGAAGAAATTGGCTTGCCGATCCAACGTGACACTGCGTATCCAGCAGACCAAGATGGCGGGAAGTCCTTCGTATTCAAATTGCCGGCTAAGGTTAGGTAGCCTCGTGCGATGTGTCAGTCCCCGTCGTCCAAACCCCGCTATCGCACCACCAACTGGAAGCAATACAACGCAGCGCTCAAAGCGCGGGGCTCACCGACCATCTGGCTGGACAAGGGCATGGCTGGTTTGCAGCTGCCAGCGGCAAACGCGGGCACAGCCCGAAGTTCTCCGATGCGGCCATCCAGTACGGCCTGACCATCAAACCTCTTTGGATTGACCTTGCGGCAGACCACATGCTTTGTTCTGACACTACTGGCGTTGTCTGGACTGCTGTGACCAGTTCCCGACTTCAGCACGTTGTGCAACCGCCAACGCAGTCTTACCGGTCCAGCTCCGCCGGCCTGCGCCTACTGGTCGACTCCACGGACATCAAGTTCCTGGACGAAGCCGAGTGGAAGTGCAAAAAGCATGGGCCAGAGTGTCGCCGCCAAGTTGCCGAACTGCACATTCGAGCCGTCATCCCCAATCGGTTTACTGAACTGGGCTGCCCGCAGACGGTGGCTGTGGCCTAGCCACGCCTGGGGTTGGGGAAATCTGGCCTGGGGCTGATATGTGCAACAACGCCCCAGTTATTGGGTCTTTTATAGGTAAGCTTGGGCTAACCCAGCTATAGCTTGGGTTGATAATACTTCGAGATGGCTCGTAACTATTCCATCTTAATGCCATTAGATCCGACATGGTCCAAGCGAGCCAGTCAGCTCTAAATGGTCTATCAGATATAATTTTAGAAGCAACATCAGTTCCAGTCGATGTCCAAATTATTGTGGGTATTTTATAACCGGATGCTGTACTTGGACTGTGACCAACTTTATTTGTTTGATGTCCAACTTCTTGTCCGTGATCTGATACGTAAATAATGGACTTATAGTCATCTGCACTGGATGGGGAACCTCTTAATTTTTCAAAGACAGATGCAACTACCCTGTCTTGATAAACAACAGCTGAATCGTAGTCATTTCTAAATTTCTGAACCCACATTGAACGTTCAGCCGCAGACATTATTTTTGATACTTCATCATCGGAAAATATAGGCTGCTTTTCCGGGTATCGCAGACGATAATGAGGATGAGCCCCCAGCATATGTAAAACAATCAATTTCCGAGGGTGTGAATCTTTAAGGGAATTCTCATATGATGGCAATAAAATCTCATCAAGTGAATTACTAGATCTACCTGGTTTATTATTTTCCATGGAAACCACATCGGCCATTGCTGCATGCTTTTGCGTAATTGCAATATCATCATGATTGCTTATCCACCAAGTTTTATATCCTGCTTCTTTTGCGAGAGCAATTATGTTTAGCCTCTTATCTGTTTCAGCAGTTGTGAAGTTCATCATGCTATCAATGGCAGGAATAGTAGTTGCTTCCGTGGACCATGAGTTACGGATAACGAGAAATCTATCGCCCATATCTTTTTGAAGCTTTTCGAGCATCGGCGTCGTATTTCTTTCGTAGCCATAAATGCGCATGTTATCTCGATTTATGCTTTCAGAAATAATAAGAACCACGGTGGATTTATCTTTCCTGGAAATTGTAGGAGTCTCATTTTTCGCCAACCTTTGAGCTAAGGTACGCTCCTTCCCATATGCTGCCCAGCTTTCTTTCGTAATCTCTACGGATTCAGCTAAACTAGACCAAAAAATCAGAGGGTTTATTCTTCTCCATGGTTTGCTGATGTATGAAACGGTAGATATTAGAATGATGATGGATAAAGCAATCAGCTCAATCTTCGAGACCTTCGTTCTTTTTCTTGCCCCTTTTAAAGATAACCAGAAAGCAACACCCGCTGAAATAAATAAAATAATGCTAGATCCACTGAAATCACGGATGTGTGTGGAGATATAGCCTCCAATTTCCGATGTATTTGTGTTAGCAAGTGCACTTACCACCATCGTACTATCTGGCGCAGCAGCATACATTGAGATGAGATGCGCTCGGACGGCTGAGTCTAATAAAAATACAAGAACAAAACTCCAAACAAGAAATGCTCTAATTAGATTTAATCTAGAGTTATTGATTGGAATCAGTAATAATAATAGAGTCGGTAGAAGTAGGACGCTTATCTGTAATATTTTTCTGCCTTCATATCCTAGAGATGCAAAAACAACTTGCATCGCAAGCAGAGCAATAATAGTTACCCATAGCTTATGGCGATCGGTAGATTTTTGAAAAAATAATGCTATTCTTGACCGGTGAGATTTAAGATTATCTTCGGATGCTGGTGCGCTCATAGAAATCCTATTAACCCTAATGGAAATATCGAAATTCGATTTGGAATAGGGGCACAGAACTCTATGTGTGCAATACCGACAGAAATCTGACATTCAGATTACATTTTAGTAATCAGGTTAATTTTAGCTGTGGATTACAAAAATATAATTTTGCAGACAATATTGCGTAAAGTGCCTATCTATATATTTGATGTGTCTGGGTAGAAAAGCACTCAGACGTTCTTCAAGTAATTGATCAAGGAATCTTTATCATGAAAACTAATCTCGTATTTCTGGCTTCAATCGTGCTGTCCTGCGCCACCGTTTCAATGTCTGCATCTGCAAATGAAAGTGGCGTCTTGGGTCCATCGGAAAGCGCGACTACAAAGTCCTTCGAAAGTACCAGCTCGACCACACGTACTGCAGACAGAACTTTTGGACGAGCAGGTGCTGAGTCTCAGGTCTCACGCGTTGTAGACACAACACGAAGCACTCAATATCTCAATCTTGTATGTGGAGAGACGGTCGAGTTCACCAACGGCAAGGAACAGTTCATCTGGAAATTTGATGTGATGGGTCATAGGCCCGTCGACCTGTCGAAGATCGCACCTGCAGCGTTTGCAGGTAGCACGCTAAAGATCTACGTTGCGAAAAATGAGCTCGAGCGCCATTGATTGCTACCCGTGTGCACAACAATAGAAAGCCATGAGCGTCTGGTCAATTTGTCAGCGCATGGCTTCCTAGTGCGCGCCGTAGATATGGCGCTGGGGACGAGGAGACCCGCAGCTTGTCGTGGAACCTGACATCAGCCTAGAAAGAACTCCGCATTCAGAAAGTGCCTATGAAGCTCTGTAGCTTGCACGAATCGTCTGAAGTTCAGCAACGAGAACACTCAGATCCTGGATGCGATGATTGACATGTTCTATGTGTGTGTGCAAGAGCGCATTGACCTCTGCACAGTCCTTCGCAGATGACTCCCGTAGCGAGAGCAAAGAACGTACTTCATCAAGTGTCATATTCAGCGATCGGCAGCATCGAATGAAGGCAAGTTGGTCTATGTGGTCCGTCGAGTAAACACGGTAGTTGTTTTCAGCTGTAGCAGCCGAAGGCAGCAGTTTCTCGCGTTCATAAAAGTGAATGGTCTCAACCGCCGTACCAGCGACCTCAGCCAGTTCACCAATCTTCATAGACCCAGTTCGAAATGAGTTGACTCTATACCAACTAAAAGGTTTTTAATTGCCACATGGTCAACAGGAGATCGAGTATGAAGCCCCCAAACATTGATGACAACATGCTTAGTACCGCCACCACGGATTGCTGTAGCTCACACACCATCCCGAGCGTGGAGGCAACTCCGTTGGATCGAGGGCTAACGTACCGCATTCCAACGATGGATTGCGCTGGCGAGGAAGCTGAGATACGTCGTGCACTTGAACCAATTGCAGGTATCCGGGGACTCAGATTCCAGCTCTCGCAGAGAACTCTCAAAATTGATGCGGACACTGATGCCCTTGCTGCCGCATTGTTGGCAATCACTGAAGCTGGCTTTGAGCCAAAGCTGATCTCATCGAACACTGCGGACTCAAGCCATGCGGCCGGCGACAGCCACGACAATGAGCTTGTGCGTGGCACAACTCCAAAGTTGGTCGCGGCGCTTGCTCTTGCTATCGCTGCTGAAGGTGTCGGCTACTTCGCGCCAGAAACCATGGCTTGGAAAGTCGCCGGCTTTGCGGTCGCCGCGATTGCGATTTGGCTTGCGGGCTTTGACGTCTATAAAAAAGGGTTTGGAGCACTTCGTCGTGGCAAGCTGAACATCAATGCATTAATGACTGTTGCAGTGACTGGTGCGTTCGTCATCGGTCAATGGCCTGAAGCGGCGATGGTGATGGCGTTGTATGCCATCGCCGAGGCAATCGAGGCGAGAGCAGTCGATCGGGCCCGCAATGCCATTCAGGGGTTGCTTGCGATGGCTCCGGACCAAGCATCGGTTCTCCAAAGTGACGGTAGTTGGCTAACCGTCGCAGTTGCACAAATCGCAGTGGGCTCGACGCTGCGAGTCAAGCCAGGTGAGCGCGTTCCTATGGATGGAGTCGTTCAGACAGGACAAACGAGCATCAACCAGGCCCCCGTAACTGGTGAAAGTATCCCCGTTGACAAGGCGGCGGGTGACCCAGTGTTTGCAGGCACCATCAACGAGTCTGGAACCTTTGAGTTTGAAGTTACTGCATTGGCCTCCAACTCGACGTTGGCGAGGATTATTCATGCCGTTGAGCAAGCACAAGCGACTCGAGCGCCTACTCAGGGGTTCGTTGATCGATTTGCTGCAATTTACACACCTGCAATTTTCGTTATCGCCGTCGTCGTAGCATTGGTAGGCCCCTGGCTACTCGGCTGGACGTGGATGCAGGCCGTCTATAAGGCACTGGTTCTGCTAGTTATTGCTTGCCCCTGCGCACTCGTAATTTCCACACCAGTGACGATTGTGAGCGGCTTAGCGGCAGCAGCCCGCCGTGGTATTTTGATCAAAGGCGGTATCTATCTGGAAGAGGCGCGCAAGCTTAAGGCAATCGCGCTGGACAAGACCGGAACAATTACCGAGGGCAAGCCGCGCCTTGTGGACTGGTCGTTGGTTGATGCCGCGAGCAGCCTTGATACCGCGGAGTCGGTGGCAGCAGCTCTCGCTGGCCACTCAGATCATCCTGTGTCGCGCGCCATCGCAGCGGGCCTGAAGCCTAACAACGCAGACATTCAGAACTTCACGGCACTTGCTGGACGAGGTGTGCAGGCCGAACTGAGTGGAACAGTCTATGTACTAGGGAATCATCGCTTGATTGAGGAACGTGGCCAATGCTCCTCAGAGCTTGAAGCCACGCTCAAGCGGCATGAAGAATCCGGCCGTACTGTCACATTGCTTGCCGACCCGGAACGAGTCATCGCACTGTTTGCAGTTGCCGACACGATTAAGGGCTCCTCTCGTGAAGCTATATCTGAATTGAAAGCGCTTGGTATCACCCCAGTCATGCTGACTGGAGATAACCAAGCCACCGCCTCTTCAGTAGCCAGTGAAGCTGGTATCGAGCAAGCACGAGGAAACTTGTTGCCGGAGGACAAGCTAGCTGCCATCAAAACGCTCCAGGGCCAATATGGACTCACAGCAATGACGGGCGACGGTATCAATGATGCCCCAGCGCTGGCCCAAGCAGACGTCGGGGTTGCCATGGGTGCCGCCGGTACAGATACCGCTATGGAAGCAGCCGACGTCGTCGTGATGAATGATGACTTGCGAAGGATTGCTGAGACAGTGAAGCTGTCTCGATCCACCCATGCGATCCTTTGGCAAAACATCACTCTTGCTCTTGGCATCAAGGCCGTATTTCTAGTCTTGGCAGTGTTCGGGAATGCATCCATGTGGATGGCGGTATTCGCAGATATGGGGGCAAGTCTCCTAGTTGTAGTCAATGGGCTAAGGCTGCTTGGAAAAGTGCCCAAGTCCTGAATTCGACAGAGAGTTTTCGTGTGCACTAGCTTGAATTGTGAGGATAGTTATGAGCTTTTTTGAACGCCTACTCGGAGGCCATCACCGATCTGGTGGCGATCATCATGGGAATGGTCATCATCAAAAACGGACACCCGCCTCCTACAACGATCCAGGAGTGTCCGGTGGGATCATTTGTCCTAACTGCCGAACTCAAAGCTCTCCCCAAGCACGGTTCTGTCAACAGTGCGGAAGCGGCCTAGCCCCCCAGGCCTGCAACGCATGCGGCGTGCAGATGGCGCTTGGATCGCGTTTTTGCTCAAACTGCGGAAAGTCTGCTTAGAACTTAGGGAGAGCAGATGATCGGCTGGGTGATCTCTGTTCTCCTGAGATCTCAGATTACAAGAAGGTGTCAGAAATGTAATCTTCAGACCATGTAAATGGCTGAATAGTGTCAAAAATGTAATCTTGCTGAGAGGACAACTTCGCTACCATTGAAGCTTCGAAATTTACTAGAAAAATCCTATGGATTCTCTTAGATTCGAGGATGCCGCTCTATATCTTAGAGTTAAGAGGATGGAAGTATTAGCAAGCAATATTGCGAATGCTGACACTCCTGGATACCAAGCGAAAGATATAGACTTCAAGGCTGCGCTTGAAGAGACGCAAAGGCAAATGCTGACAGTGCAGTCTACGAATAAGTCCCACCTTGGGAACATTGCTCCAACATCAATTGATCCTCAGATTGCATTTCGCCCTGTCTCTCAGAATGCAATGGATAGAAATACGGTTGATCTCGATCAAGAGAGGGCATCATTTACAGCTAATGCTATTCGTACACAATTCGCTATGAATCAAGCTGTCGATGAATATGTAGAGATGGGGCAAATGCTGTCGAAATTAGTTTAATTTTATTTAGTTGGTCATTCATAGAGCGCATTTATTTGCGCTCTTTTTTTAATTCTGGTAGTAGAAGAATAAAATTCGCGACAAAGTAGTTGCCAACTATTTCGTTGGTTGAAATAATGAATATTTTCAAAAAGTGACAAGCTGGAAGATGCCAAATAATATAAATAGAGAATTCTTTGTAAATCACTTACTGATTCCGATTACTTTCCTGGCGCTAATTTTTTATTATTTCATGTATCTTGGAGGGGACTTTTTCTTTGCCGAGAAAATATATGCCCTGCAGGGTTATGAATGGTCTTTGAATGATCATTGGGTTACAAACAAATTGCTTCATAAGGGTGGGAAGCATCTGAGCACCCTAGCAATCGTTGTGATCATTGCACTATATATATTTGTACTTGCCTCCAAATCTGAACAGCGGAAAAAATGGCGGTCCCCATTGCTTTACCTGATTTTATCCAGTTTGGTCAGTGTAATTTTGGTGAGCCTTCTTAAGGTATTGACAAATATGGATTGCCCGTGGAACTTAAATCAATTTGGTGGCGATCGCCCTTTTATTGGTCTTTTCGAACACAGGCCTCAAGAGATGGGGAGCGGAAAATGCTTTCCGGCTGGTCATGCGAGCGCTGGCTATGCCTGGGTTGGTTTATATTTCTTCTTTAAGATGATCATCCCTAAGTATCGATGGTTAGGATTGCTGTGCGGCATTATGGTTGGATTGACATTTGGTATCTCTCAACAATTGAGAGGAGCCCATTTCATTTCTCATGACATTGTCACGATTCTCATTTGTTGGTTGATCGCCACTCTTTTGTTTATATTCTTTAGTATCAAGAAATATACTGTTAAAAATGAAAAACAACTCAAAATCCAACATCTTTAATAATATTCAAAAGAATAGAAAAGGATTTTCTAGAGTCTGGCATGCATCAAAATACTCATGGTCAGGCATAAAAGATGCGTGGCTAGAGCCTGCATTCCGCCTTGAGGTAATATTATTTGTGATTTCGCTTCCATTGGCTCAATTGATTGGGAGATCTATGATGGAAAAATTGCTCCTGATCTCTTGTATCTGGTTTTTGATGATAGTTGAGGTAATTAATTCTGCGATAGAGTCCGCAATAGATAGAGTAGGACTTCAATATCACGAACTTTCCAGGAAAGCCAAAGATTTGGGAAGTGCTTCCGTATTAATGACAATTATTTTTTGTCTGATAATCTGGTCTTCTTTAATTTATAAAAACTTTATTTAATTTTCTGCCTAACAGCTGGAATACATTACAGGGATGCACCTCATGCATCGCTTAACATGCGTCTTCACGCTTACAGGGTGATGCCAACTCTTGTTCGTCGGGCAAAGCGTCCAATATGTCCGCTCATGCCTCACGAAGATTTCACGGATTTCTGCGCGCGGTGAGGCCGGCTGCTTTTTGCCGTGGCATCGTGTTGCCCGTGACGGAAAGACCGATGAAGGTGATCCTGCACTGAGCAGCAGAGCTTTAATTCGATGCAAAGTTTGCAATGCCTGCGATGAGCTTCGCCATATGTATCGCTCCTCCCGGTGGTTTTGAACTGACTGACCAGAGGTCCCCTTGAGTGTTTGAAGCATGTGCCGCGCCTGAGAAACTTGGGCTTGGCGTGATCGCACCTGTGGGCGCAGTGGATGCCCGCCGGTGTAGGCTTGGTGCCGGTCACGCTGGCCGAAGCGGCTCTACCGAACCTTTCTACTTGTGGCTGTACTCCTCTGTGCCACAAAGGGTCCGAGCCTTCATATCTGTGCTGAATTTGCTCTGCTCCAAACAGAAGCGGAGCCAGTTGTAGGCAAGGAAGATACTACTGGCAAGGGCAAAAGTGGACCGCTCCTGCCCTAGCTCACTGCCTACTCTGACTGTACTGAGTGGCCGACCCCACTCGAACTGAAGCCGGCATCTAAATCTCAATCAATTGAATTAGATAGCGACTAAATGTTCGTACAAAATGATCGAGCCAATACCGATCAGCAGGACACCGCCGATGGCTTCGGCCCAGCGCCCAGCAATATTCCCCAGTACACGCCCGACCATCACGCCCAACGTCACCATTGCGAATGTTGCGAAGCCGATAGCGAGAGCAACGGTGGCGATGCTTACGTCCAGAAAAGCAAGTCCTACGCCCACGTCCATGGCATCAATGCTTGTTGCAAATCCAGTTGCAACTAATAGCCAGAAGCCATGTCGTGCAGGTTTGCTGGGCTCTTCACCATCAGGCACTTTGATTGCCCCGATCAACATTCTTCCACCTAGCACCAGAAGCAGCACAAAGGCGATCCAGTGGTCCCAGGCCTTGACGTAATCTGAAGCCGCATAGCCCAGCGCCCAACCTACCAAGGGTGTGATGGCTTCGATGACACCGAAGATGGCGCCAGTCCCAGCGCGGTTTGAGTAGCGCAGAACCTTTGCCGACGGCTGCGGCAAAGGCATCGGTGGACATGGCAAAGGCCAGGAGCAAGATAGAAGCGGCATTCATGGGGAATTCATTCTTAACGGTCGGGCATGAGCACAACGGCATCTCACCGCGGCCCAAGCTCGTCGCGATGAAATGCCTATGGTCTCGCCAACCGAAGAACGGATGCATACGCCACAGCAAATTGAATGCCGAGTATGTTGACGCATGCGCTTCCAGGGTGGAAGCAGGCTACTCCCCAAGGGGGACTAAAGTTTACAAGCGATCAAAATGCTTGAGGAACATAGCCTTTTTTGAGTTCTGGGCTTTAGAAATGGCTCGCATTTTCAAAGCGCTGGCCTCTAGCAAGAAAGCTACGTCGATACCGCCATTAGGGCTGTCCATGCACTCCCCTGTTGATTTCCACTCAAAACTGACCCGCCGGGGATGCGGACAAAAACTTGGACTACCAGGAGGTGGTTCATGTACTCATACGCAGACAGGATTCGTGCAGTTGAGCTTTACATCAAGCTTGGCTTGCGTGCCAGAGCCACGATTCGCCAGTTGGGGTACCCAACCAAGAACGCATTGAAAGGCTGGTATCAG
>NZ_RSDT01000025.1:0-14456 GCF_004522605.1 Comamonas sp. A23 | reverse complement strand
AGATATGACCGCCTGCACGTCTGCCACAGAAAGTCCGAACCGTGCAGCGGCTTGTCGGTCCACATCTACGTCAATGTACCGGCCCCCTGTCAAGCGTTCGGCCAACGCGGAAGAAACACCAGGCACTGCGCGCACGGCGGATTCAATCTGTGCCGCGAGCTTGTCGATGGTGGCGAGGTCTGGTCCGGCGACCTTGATGCCGACGGGACTCTTGATGCCGGTGGCCAGCATGTCGATGCGGTTGCGGATCGGGGGCACCCATACGTTTGATAGACCCGGAACCTTGACCACCCGGTCCAGTTCTTCAACCAGCTTCTCCGAGGTCATGCCAGGACGCCATTGCTCACGTGGCTTGAACTGGATGGTGGTCTCGAACATCTCCAGCGGCGCAGGATCGGTCGCAGTATCTGCTCGTCCTGCCTTGCCGAACACACGCTGAACCTCGGGCACTGTTTTGATAAGCCGGTCTGTCTGTTGCAACAACTCTGCGGCCTTTGAGACCGAAATACCAGGCAACGCCGAGGGCATGTACAGCAGGTCGCCTTCGTCCAGCGGCGGCATGAACTCACCGCCCAGCCGCATGACCGGAATTGCGGTGATGGCCAGGGCCAATGCCGCTGCCAGCAGCGTGGACTTAGGAAAACGCAAAACCAACTCCAAAGCAGGCCGGTAAATGGCGATAAGGCTTCTGTTGATGGGGTCGTCTCAGAATTCGGAAAATAAAGCACGCTAAGGCGTAGTCACCCCGAGACTCCCCCGCGCCGATGCAGCGAGCTTCGTTCCGTCTTGCAGTGACGCAATCAGCGGGCAGGAAACGTTCCCTTTCCGCGCATGGCAGGCGCACACCAGTTCAGACAGCACGGCCTCCATGCGTGCCAAGTCGGCCATCTTCTCGCGCACATCCTTGAGCTTGTGCTCGGCCAGGCCGCTGGCTTCCTCGCAATGGGTGCCATCCTCCAGCCGCAGTAGCTCGGCGATTTCGTCCAGGCTAAAGCCCAGCCGCTGGGCCGATTTCACGAACCGCACTCGTGTTACATCCGCCTCGCCATAGCGGCGAATGCTGCCATAGGGCTTGTCTGGCTCCGGCAGCAGGCCCTTGCGCTGGTAGAACCGGATGGTCTCCACATTGACCCCGGCCGCCTTGGCAAAAACGCCAATGGTCAGATTCTCAAAATTAATTTGCATATCGCTTGACTCCGTACATAACTACGGAAGTAAGCTTAAGCTATCCAAACCAAATTTGAAAGGACAAGCGTATGTCTGAACCACAAAACGGGCGCGGCGCGCTCTTCGCCGGTGGGCTGGCCGCCATTCTTGCGTCGGCCTGCTGCCTGGGGCCGCTGGTTTTGATCGCCTTGGGGTTCAGCGGGGCATGGATCGGCAACCTGACGGTGCTGGAACCCTATCGCCCGATCTTCATCGGCGCAGCGCTGGTCGCGCTGTTTTTCGCCTGGCGGCGCATCTACCGCCCGGCGCAAGCCTGCAAACCGGGTGAGGTCTGCGCGATTCCCCAAGTGCGAGCTACTTACAAGCTCATTTTCTGGATCGTGGCCGCGCTGGTCCTGGTCGCGCTCGGATTTCCCTACGTCATGCCATTTTTCTATTAATCACAGGAGTTCATCATGAAAAAACTGTTTGCCGCCCTCGCCCTCGCTGCCGTTGTTGCCCCCGTGTGGGCCGCCACCCAGACCGTCACGCTGTCCGTACCGGGCATGACCTGCTCCACCTGCCCGATCACCGTCAAGAAGGCGATTTCCAAGGTCGAAGGCGTCAGCAAAATTGACGTGACCTTCGAGACACGCGAAGCGGTTGTCACGTTCGATGATGCCAAGACCAGCGTGCAGAAGCTGACCAAGGCAACCGGAGACGCGGGCTATCCGTCCAGCGTCAAGCAGTGAGCCACTGAACCCGAACCTGGGGCGATCATGGGACTGATTACACGCATTGCCGACAAGGCTGGCGCGCTTGGCAGCGTTGTTTCCGCGATGGGATGCGCTGCCTGTTTCCCGGCTATCGCCAGCCTGGGCGCGGCCATCGGCCTTGGCTTTCTACAGGAATACGAAGGGTTGTTTATCTCCAAGCTGCTGCCGCTGTTCGCAGTCGTGGCTTTGCTGGCGAATGCACTGGGCTGGCTGAGTCATCGGCAATGGTACCGCAGCCTGCTCGGGATGGTCGGCCCAGCCATCGTGCTGGCGGCCATGCTCTTGTTTTTTGGCAATTGGTGGACGGCGAACCTCCTCTATGTCGGTCTGGCCTTGATGATCGGGGTGTCGATCTGGGATCTGCTCTCACCGGCCAACCGCCGCTGCGAACTACCACCCAAACACGGCTAACTGCATTGGCAGTTGCCGAAACGAAAAGGAACGATGCAATGTATTTGAATATCACCGGAATGACCTGCGACTCGTGCGCGACACATGTCAAGGACGCCCTGGAGAAAGTGCCGGGCGTGCTGTCGGCGCTCGTGTCCTACCCGAAAGGCTCCGCGCAACTCGCCACCGATCCCGGCACCTCGCCAGAGGCGCTGACCGCCGCTGTGGCCGGCCTCGGCTACAAGGCCACACCCGCCGATGCCCCATCCACTTCAGCGCGGGGCAGACTGCTTGGCAAGGCGCTGGGATGGCTGGGCGGTGGCGACAAGGCTGGTGGTGATGGGGACGGACTGCACGTCGCCGTTATTGGCAGCGGCGGAGCCGCGATGGCGGCGGCGCTGAAGGCCGTCGAGCAAGGTGCGAACGTCACGCTGATCGAGCGCGGCACCATCGGCGGTACTTGCGTCAATGTCGGCTGCGTGCCGTCCAAGATCATGATCCGCGCTGCCCATATCGCCCATTTGCGCCGTGAAAGCCCATTCGACAGTGGCATCGCGGCGACTGTGCCTGCGATTGATCGCAGCAAACTACTGGCCCAGCAGCAGGCGCGCGTCGATGAGCTGCGCCACGCCAAGTACGAAGGCATCCTGGACAGCAACCCGGCCATCACCGTGCTGCATGGTGAAGCGCGTTTCAAGGACGACCAGAGCCTTGCCGTCCGTTTAAACGATGGCGGCGAGCGTGTGGTGGCGTTCGACCGCTGCCTGGTCGCCACGGGTGCCAGCCCGGCCGTGCCGCCGATTCCGGGCCTGAAAGAGTCACCCTACTGGACTTCCACCGAGGCCCTGGTCAGCGACACCATTCCCGAGCGCCTGGCCGTGATCGGCTCGTCTGTGGTGGCGCTGGAACTGGCGCAAGCCTTTGCCCGGCTGGGCAGCAAAGTGACGATCCTGGCACGCAGCACGCTGTTCTTCCGCGAAGACCCGGCCATCGGCGAGGCCGTTACAGCCGCGTTCCGTGCCGAAGGGATCAAGGTATTGGAACACACGCAAGCCAGCCAGGTCGCGCATGTGGACGGCGAATTCGTGCTGACCACCGGGTACGGTGAAATACGCGCCGACCAGCTGCTGGTCGCCACTGGCAGGGCACCGAACACGCGCAGCCTGGCATTGGAAGCGGCGGGAGTCGCTGCCAATGCGCAGGGGGCCATCGTCATCGACAAGGGCATGCGCACCAGTACGCCACACATTTATGCGGCTGGCGACTGCACCGACCAGCCTCAGTTCGTCTATGTGGCGGCAGCGGCCGGCACCCGTGCTGCGATCAACATGACTGGCGGCGATGCGGCCCTGGACCTGACCGCAATGCCGGCCGTGGTGTTCACCGACCCGCAGGTCGCCACCGTGGGCTACAGCGAGGCGGAAGCACATCACGACGGGATCGAGACCGACAGTCGCACCTTGACCTTGGACAACGTGCCGCGTGCGCTTGCCAACTTCGACACACGCGGCTTCATCAAGCTGGTCATCGAGGAAGGTAGCGGACGGCTCATCGGCGTGCAAGCGGTGGCCCCGGAAGCGGGTGAACTGATCCAGACGGCGGTGCTCGCCATTCGCAACCGTATGACCGTGCAGGAACTGGCCGACCAATTGTTCCCCTACCTGACCATGGTCGAAGGGCTGAAGCTCGCGGCGCAGACCTTCAGCAAGGACGTGAAGCAGCTTTCGTGCTGCGCCGGATGAGGAAAAGGAGGTGTTCAATGAGCGCCTACACAGTGTCCCGGCTGGCCCTTGATGCCGGGGTGAGCGTGCATATCGTGCGCGACTACCTGCTGCGCGGATTGCTACGGCCGGTCGCGTGCACCACGGGCGGCTACGGCTTGTTCGATGACACCGCGTTGCAACGGCTGCGCTTTGTACGGGCTGCCTTCGAAGCGGGTATCGGCCTGGACGCACTGGCGCGGCTGTGCCGGGCGCTGGATGCTGCGGACGGTGACGGTGCGTCTGCGCAGCTTGCCGTGTTGCGGCAACTCGTCGAGCGTCGGCGCGAGGCCCTGGCCAGCCTCGAAATGCAACTGGCCGCCATGCCAACCGAACCGGCACAGCACGCGGAGAGTCTGCCATGAACAGCCCAGAGCACTTGCCGTCTGGGACGCACAAACCGATCACCGGCTACTTGTGGGGCGCGCTGGCCGTGCTCACCTGTCCCTGCCATTTGCCGATTCTCGCCATTGTGCTAGCCGGCACGACGGCCGGCGCGTTCATCGGGGAGCACTGGAGTATTGCAGCCCTCACGCTGACCGGCTTGTTTGTCCTGTCTGTGACGCGGCTGCTGCGGGCCTTCAAGGGAAGATCATGACCGCTTCCCAGCCAGCCGAGAGTGGGCAGCTTTGAGCTTCGCTACCAATCTGGAGGAGTACCACCATGAACGCAAACGCCCCGAACACTGCCAGTTGCACCACCTGCTGCGTATGCTGCAAAGAAATTCCGCTCGATGCCGCCTTCACCCCGGAAGGCGCGGAATACGTCGAACATTTCTGCGGGCTGGATTGCTATGAACGCTTCCAGGCACGCGCCAAGGCCGCGACAGAATCTGACATTGCGCCTGTCCCTGGCGGTTCGCAGCCGTCAGATTGAGGCATACCCTATCCTGATGTCAGGAGAAGCCACCCAGCAACGTCAGAATAGAGTTAACTTTTGTGTTTCTTGACACCTGCGGCGAAAGGTCATAGATTTCTTCCTGACACTTTCGTATTTGGAGGTATCTTGCAGGGTCAACGCATCGGCTACGTCCGGGTCAGCAGCTTCGACCAGAACCCGGAGCGGCAACTGGAGCATGTCGAAGTCGGCAGGGTGTTCACCGACAAGGCGTCGGGCAAGGACACCCAGCGGCCCGAGCTTGATTCGCTGCTGGCCTTCGTGCGCGAAGGCGACACCGTGGTGGTTCACAGCATGGATCGCTTGGCGCGCAACCTCGATGACTTGCGCCGCCTCGTACAAAAGCTGACCAAGCGCGGCGTGCGCATCGAGTTCGTCAAGGAAAGCCTGACCTTCACCGGCGAGGATTCACCGATGGCGAACCTGATGCTGTCGGTCATGGGGGCATTCGCCGAATTCGAGCGGGCCTTGATCCGTGAGCGGCAGCGCGAAGGCATCGCGCTCGCTAAGCAACGCGGAGCCTACCGAGGCCGAAAGAAGTCTCTGAGCGGTGAACAGATTGCTGAACTGAAACGGCGCGTCACGGCGGGCGAGCAAAAAGCGAAGCTGGCCCGTGAATTTGGTGTCAGCCGGGAGACCCTGTATCAATACTTGAAATTGGATCAATAAATATGCCTCGTCGTTCCATACTGTCCGCCGCCGAGCGGGAAAGCCTGTTGGCGTTGCCGGACACCAAGGACGACCTAATTCGACATTACACGTTCAGCGATACCGATCTCTCCATCATCCGCCAGCGGCGCGGGCCTGCGAATCGCTTGGGCTTTGCCGTGCAGCTCTGCTACCTGCGCTTTCCCGGAATCTTCCTTGGTGTCGATCAGGCGCCGTCTTTGCCCCTACTGAAACTGGTCGCCGACCAGCTCAAGGTCGGCGTCGAAAGCTGGGACGACTACGGGCAGCGGGAGCAGACCCGGCGCGAGCACCTGGTCGAGCTGCAAACGGTGTTTGGCTTCCAGCCGTTCACCATGAGCCACTACCGGCAGGCCGTGCACACGCTGACCGACCTGGCCATGCAAACCGACAAAGGCATCGTGCTGGCTAGCACCTTGGTTGAGCATCTGCGGCGACAGTCGATCATCCTGCCCGCGCTCAACGCCATCGAGCGCGCTAGCGCCGAGGCCATCACTCGCGCCAACCGGCGCATCTATGATGCCTTGGCCGAACCACTGTCGGACACGCATCGCCGCCGCCTCGACGATCTGCTCAGGCGCCGGGACAACGGCAAGACGACCTGGCTGGCCTGGCTGCGCCAGTCGCCGGTTAAACCGAACTCGCGGCACATGCTGGAACACATCGAACGCCTCAAGGCGTGGCAGGCGCTCGATCTGCCTTCCGGTATCGAGCGGTCGGTGCACCAGAACCGCCTGCTCAAGATCGCCCGTGAGGGTGGCCAGATGACGCCCGCCGACTTAGCCAAGTTCGAGCCGCAACGGCGCTACGCCACCCTCGTGGCGCTGGCCATCGAGGGCATGGCCACGGTCACCGACGAAATCATCGACTTGCACGACCGCATCCTGGGCAAGCTGTTCAACGCCGCCAAGAACAAGCATCAGCAGCAGTTTCAGGCATCCGGCAAGGCGATCAACGCCAAGGTGCGGCTGTTCGGGCGCATCGGCCAGGCGCTGATCGAGGCCAAGCAAGCTGGCCGCGATCCGTTCGCCGCCATCGAGGCCGTCATGTCCTGGGATGCCTTCGCCGAAAGCGTCACCGAGGCGCAGAAGCTCGCTCAGCCCGATGACTTCGATTTCCTGCACCGCATCGGCGAAAGTTACGCCACCTTGCGCCGCTACGCGCCGGAATTCCTTGCCGTGCTCAAGCTGCGGGCCGCACCCGCCGCCAAGAACGTGCTCGATGCCATCGAGGTACTGCGTGGCATGAACACCGACAACGCCCGCAAAGTGCCTGCCGATGCCCCGACCGACTTCATCAAGCCGCGCTGGCAGAAGCTGGTGATGACTGACGCGGGTATCGACCGGCGCTACTACGAGCTGTGCGCGCTGTCCGAGCTGAAGAACTCGCTGCGCTCGGGCGACATCTGGGTGCAGGGATCGCGCCAGTTCAAGGACTTCGAGGACTACCTGGTGCCGCCCGCGAAGTTCGCCAGCCTCAAGCAGTCCAGCGCATTGCCGCTGGCCGTGGCCACCGACTGCGACCAGTACCTGCACGACCGCCTGACGCTGCTTGAAGCGCAGCTTGCCACGGTCAACCGCATGGCAGCGGCCAACGACCTGCCGAATGCGATCATCACCGAGTCGGGCCTGAAGATCACGCCGCTGGATGCGGCGGTACCCGACACCGCGCAGGCGCTGATCGACCAGACAGCCATGATCCTGCCACACGTCAAGATCACCGAACTGCTGCTCGAAGTCGATGAGTGGACGGGCTTCACCCGCCACTTCACGCACCTGAAATCGGGCGATCTGGCCAAGGACAATAATCTGCTGTTGACCACCATCCTGGCCGACGCGATCAACCTGGGCCTGACCAAGATGGCCGAGTCCTGCCCCGGCACGACCTACGCCAAGCTCGCCTGGCTACAAGCCTGGCATACCCGCGACGAAACCTATTCGACAGCGCTGGCCGAGTTGGTGAACGCCCAATTCCGGCATCCCTTCGCCGAACACTGGGGCGACGGCACCACGTCATCGTCGGACGGCCAGAACTTCCGAACCGGGAGCAAGGCCGAGAGTACCGGTCACATCAACCCGAAATATGGCAGCAGCCCTGGGCGAACCTTCTACACCCATATATCCGACCAGTACGCGCCGTTCGACACCAAGGTGGTCAATGTCGGCGTGCGCGACTCGACCTATGTACTTGACGGCCTGCTGTACCACGAGTCCGACCTGCGCATCGAGGAACACTACACCGACACGGCAGGCTTCACCGATCACGTCTTTGCCCTGATGCATCTCCTGGGCTTCCGCTTTGCGCCGCGCATCCGTGACCTGGGCGACACCAAGCTGTTCATCCCCAAGGGGGATACCGCCTATGACGCGCTCAAACCGATGATTAGCAGCGACAGGCTGAACATCAAGGCTATTCGTGCCCACTGGGATGAAATTCTGCGGCTGGCGACCTCGATCAAGCAGGGCACGGTGACAGCCTCGCTGATGCTTCGGAAACTCGGCAGCTATCCGCGCCAGAACGGCTTAGCCATCGCCCTGCGCGAGCTGGGGCGCATCGAACGCACGCTGTTCATCCTGGACTGGTTGCAAAGCGTGGAGCTGCGCCGCCGCGTCCACGCTGGACTGAACAAGGGCGAAGCGCGCAACGCGCTGGCCCGCGCCGTATTCTTCAACCGTCTGGGCGAAATCCGCGACCGCAGCTTCGAGCAGCAGCGCTACCGGGCCAGCGGCCTCAACCTGGTGACGGCGGCCGTCGTGTTGTGGAACACGGTCTATCTGGAGCGCGCAGCACATGCGTTGCGTGGCAACGGGCATGCTGTCGATGACGCGCTATTGCAATACCTGTCGCCGCTCGGCTGGGAACACATCAACCTGACCGGCGATTACCTCTGGCGCAGCAGCGCCAAGATCGGCGCGGGCAAGTTCAGGCCGCTACGACCGTTGCAACCGGCTTAGCGTGCTTTATTTTCCGTTTTCTGAGGCGACCCCGAGAAGGGCTTCCCGACTCTCAATGCGTTGGTATGGCATAGGCCACGCCAAGCTGAGCGGCCAACTCAGCAAGGCGTCGATCTGCAGTCCAAAGCAAAGCGCCTGGTGTGATTAGCGTCGAGGCGAGCAGCGATAGATCGACCAAGCCGCAGCCCTTACCGAATAGCTTGTTCTTCTCAAGGAAGGCCAAAGTCTCGGGAATTGAAGCTTCCTGGCTCGGCCGCAGCATGGCCAGGGCTGCGAGCGTATCGGCACGCGGCGCTGGCGGCGTGCCGCAGGCCAACTCTGCATGCACCATGGGATGCATCAGCACGCTGTCTTGCAACAGGAGCTCCTGCAGGTGAATGTCGGCCTCCCGAAAATGCCTCACCCACACCGATGTATCGACTAGAACGGACACCGGCATCAGCGAGAGCCTTCTGCCTCTGCCGCGCTGCCACGGCGTGGCACGTCAGGCATGTCTGGCGCGCTTCCGCCCAGGGCAGCCAAGCGCTTGCCTGCCTCGACGCGAGTGAAGGTCTCAAGTGCCAGGCGTACCAGTTCAGGCACAGCAATACCGGGCGCTGCAACAGCGCGGGCACGGTTCACGACTTCGTCGTCGATCGTAAAGGTCGATCTCATGGCTACTCCTTTAACATCAAGTTTGATGCATTGTCGCATCAAATGGGATGTTTGCGAATGATAATTTGTATTGCACAATACAAATATGACCCAGCAGCCAAACCAGCTTGACCTTGTGCCCACGCCCTCACCCCGCTTGGCACCTACGCAGGAAACCTACAACGAGCTGCAGATGGCCTACGACCATTTCAACGAGCGGCTGTTTGGGGGGCAGCTCCCGAGTTGCTTGATTACGCTGCAGCGGGAAAAGCGGACTTTCGGCTACTTCTCTGCAGCTCGCTTTGCCTCGTTGGACGGCTCAACCACAGATGAGATCGCGATGAATCCGACCTACTTTGCGGTCGTACCGATCATCGAAACACTCCAGACCCAAGTCCATGAAATGACGCACTTGTGGCAGCACCACTTTGGCAAGCCAGGCCGAGGCCGCTATCACAACGAGGAATGGGCACGAAAGATGGAAAGCATTGGGCTCATGCCCTCTTCTACCGGGCAACCTGGTGGTGCGCGAACCGGTGATAGCATGGCGGACTACGCCGTCGAGGGTGGCCGCTTCCTGGCTGCATGCGACGAGCTGCTGACCGCGAATTTCACACTCAGCTGGTACGACCGATTCCCCTCTGCAGATCATGTAATCGCTGGCCAAGCCAGCATGGCCAACCACATTCAAGGCATCGAAGGGACCAAGCCTCCAATGGCCAGCATCCCTGCCCTCGCCGAGGCAGTGAAGCCCACGGGCTTAGCTGTTGCCGCCACTGCAGGGGAAGACGGAGTGCTTACTACGCCCGCCAACAGATCCAATCGGGTGAAATACAGCTGCAGCGGATGCAAGAATCCGGTCTCAGTGTGGGGAAAGCCGGGCATTAAGCTGATATGTGGTGAGTGCAGAAAAAGTTTTGACGTTCAATAAATCATCAACGACTGGAGATTCATCGAGCGCGCACATAAACTTCGCTCGTTTGACCGGACTGGCTAACATCTGCCTGCATTCCATTCTGGCTTGCCTTAGAAAGAACAACTGACAATCATTCGGTTTCCTGTATGGGGACCGACTGGACTGCCCCGCTACAGTAGATAATTCCCAGCCTCTTGCCCAGGCACGCTCAAACGTTTTGAGAGCAGTCCGGCACCATCAAGCTCAGTGCTTGTATTCACCCGATGAATGACCCCGAGGCATTGAGCGAAACGGCCGCGTAAGTAGACTGAAAATCACCAATGCAACCGCTACCTTCTTAAACGCAGTGCATTGAAGATTACAGACGCCGAACTCAGGCTCATAGCGAGTGCTGCGATCATTGGCGACAGAAGCCACCCTGTGAACGGATACAGAACTCCCGCAGCAATCGGTACACCAATTCCGTTGTAGACGAAGGCAAATAGCAAGTTCTGACGCATGTTCCGTACTGTGTCAGTTGAAATTTCACGTGACTGTGCAATGCCACGCAAATCACCCTTGACCAGCGTGATCTGACCGCTGTTCATTGCTACGTCAGTCCCTGTTCCCATGGCTACACCTACATCAGCTTTTGCCAAGGCCGGCGCATCGTTGATCCCGTCACCAGCCATGGCAACCACATGGCCTTCACTTTGCAATCGCTCCACGAGAGCTAGCTTGTCGGCGGGCTTGACTTCGCCATGGACTTCATCAATTCCAAGCTTGGCACCAACAGCCTTGGCTGTGGTCAGACCATCTCCCGTTGCCATGACAATTCGCAAGCCGCTTGCATGAAGCGTTTGAATAGCATCCAAAGTGCTAGCTTTGATAGGGTCTGTTACTGCCAGGATGCCTGCGAACTTCCCATCAGCCGCTAAATGCATGATGCTTGCACCCTCTCCTCGCAGGCGTTCTCCGTCCGCTTGCAAGGAAGATACAGAAACGCCTTCTTGAGCCATCAGTGCGGTGTTGCCTAATGCCAAGCGCCGCCCCTCAACGGTTCCACGTACACCAATACCGCTGGCGGAATCGAAGTCCACAGGTTTAGCGAGTTGCAAGCCTTGTTCGCGTGCAGCTCGGACGATGGCATCCGCAAGCGGATGCTCGCTACCCTGATCCAAGCTAGCGGCAAGCCTCAAAACTTCGTCAGCCGTGAAATCTGGAGCAGGAATCGCTTTATCGAATGCAGGCCGACCTTCTGTCAGGGTGCCCGTTTTATCTACGATGAGCGTATCCACTTCACGCATTTTTTCGATGGCGCCTGCGTCACGGAACAAAACGCCTTGTTCTGCAGCGCGCCCTGTGGCCACCATTACTGACATGGGTGTGGCCAAACCTAGCGCGCATGGGCAGGCGATGATGAGTACCGCGACGGCATTGATCAACCCAAACACCCAACTGGGCTCTGGGCCAAAAATTCCCCAGACGAAGAAGGTGACTACAGCGACTAGCACGACAACCATAACGAACTTTCCAGCCACTACGTCGGCCATTCGCTGCATCGGTGCCTTCGACCGTTGGGCCGATGCAACCATCTGAACGATCTGGGAAAGCATGGTGGCAGCCCCCACCTTTTCTGACCTCATGACCAGAGCTCCACTCGTATTGAGTGTGGCGCCGATCAGTTTGTCGTCAACGCGCTTTGTCACAGGTATTGGCTCGCCCGTGAGCATCGATTCATCAACGGCGCTTTGACCTTCCGTGACAATGCCATCCACGGGTACTTTCTCGCCTGGACGTACGCGCAGCAGGTCTCCGACATGCACGTGGCTGAGTGGAACATCTTCCTCACTGCCATCTGCATTGATACGCCTTGCCGTCTTAGGAGCTAGGCTAAGCAATGATTTGATAGCGGCCGAGGTTTGAGAACGAGCCTTCAGTTCGATGATCTGCCCCAACATGGTCAAAGAAATGATGACTACCGCTGCCTCGTAATAAACCGCTACACGACCCATGGATACGAACGAGTCGGGAAACACGTCGGGTGCCAGCGTCGCTACGAGGCTGTAGACAAAGGCGGCTCCCGATCCCAAGCTGATCAACGTCCACATGTTCGGGCTGCGGTGGATGATTGACTGCCAGCCTCGAACAAAAAAGGGCCAGCCCGTCCATAGCACCACGGGCAGGGAAAGTGCCAACTCGACCCACGTTTGGGTCTGCATAGTGAACCAGCCGAACTTGTGTCCGAACATGGCCAGAGTGGTAACAATCAGCGTGAGTGGCAGCGTCCACCAGAATCGCCGTTGGAAGTCTTGCAACTCACTGTTGTCCTCTTCTCCAACCGGGATCAGTGGCTCCAAGGTCATTCCGCACTTGGGGCAGTTTCCGGGATGATCTTGCCGAACCTCCGGATGCATCGGGCAGGTATAGATCGTTCCGCCCGGAACCACGCCCGAGTCATCAAACGATTTCTGATCTGAATGACTTGCAGCCACGTGAGCATGTTCGTGCGAGCTGCGTAACTGGGCCTCAGGTACCAAATGCATTTGGCACTTGGGGCAGCGCCCCGGATGATATTGATGGACTTCAGGATGCATTGGGCATACATAGACTGTGTCCCCTCCTGCGTGATCAGCCTGCTCGTTACTCGATATGAATTGCGCAGGGCCCCGAGCAAATTTTTGCTGGCAACCGTCACTGCAGAAGCGATAGATCCGTCCTTCGTGAACTATCCGATGGGCCGACTGTGGAGAGACAGTCATGCCGCAAACAGGATCTTGCAAAGGCTCGGCGTCAGTTTTGGTGTTTTCCAACTCTACTGATTCTGAAGAAGATCGATGCTGATGATGTTGCATGCAGATGGCCCTTCGCGATGTTGGATCGATTCTTGGCTCTTACACCATGTGAATGTCAAGCCAGAATCTGCTTGAGAAATAACTCTGTCCACCTCTTCTGAGGTACCGCAACCTGAGTACGGTGCTTGTGGCCATCTCAATCCAAGAAATGATTCTGGGGTTGAGGTGGCCTTTGTCATGACTACATGGCACGGAGATCATCCAAGCATGAATCCTCCGAAGCGATGCACCCTTCCTCTCCGTGTGCAGTCCCCGTGTCAGCTGTCGGTGGGTGATCTAAAGGTTCAAATTCCTTTTGGCGAAAGAATCCCTAACCAAGCCACACTCGCCAAAACCAGAACTGCCAGTGTTGCTTCCATGAACAGGCTCTGGCGTAGCTTAGAGACTGCTTGCGCACGATTCCCTGAGCCCAATGATGCCTCCAGACTTGGACTAAGCCGGAATCGATTTGCTGCTGCCAATGCAAGCATTCCGAGAACCAGCATTAGCTTGCCTAGCAGCAACTGACCATAGAGTGTTGAAACAAGCGGATCAAGCGAAGGCCCTGCGATCAATACATAGTTGACTACGCCACTGGCTGCAAGAACGAAAACGATCAGAGTTCCGACATGGGCAAAGCCGTTTGATGTGCGGCTCAATATGGCTACGGTGTCCTGTGTCGCA
The DNA here is from genome assembly GCF_004522605.1 of Comamonas sp. A23. Lineage (NCBI taxonomy): Bacteria > Pseudomonadati > Pseudomonadota > Betaproteobacteria > Burkholderiales > Comamonadaceae > Comamonas > Comamonas sp. A23. The sequence goes on along the minus strand of NZ_RSDT01000025.1, from coordinate 800 downwards.
TTTGCCCTACTTGTGGCTAAGATCAAAAAAGCAAGCAACGCGCCGACCCATGCACCTGCTGCCCAGAGGTGGGAGATGTCTGAAGCAAGGTGGATGTATCCACGCATTCCGTCGTCCATCGCTCCATGACCAGCCCAGGCCAGTGTCGCCAGCGCTACACCGCTAGATACGGACATGGCAACGAAGCGAAACGTTGGATTGAACTTCACTAGGGCAATCAAGATGCAAAGCGCTAGCGCAAGAATACGAATGCACCAAGCAAGGCCCATGTGAGTGCCGGTGATGAGCATCTCGAAGATATGCGTTGACAACTCGGAGTAAGTTTGCGCACCGGACATGGCCTTGGCAAGGACTGTCATGCCAATCACTGACAGTCCAATCCCGATTACTGCACATACACCAACGCAAACGCGATAGCGACGCGCAATTGCCAAGGATCGCTCGTCGTGGCCAAGGGCATAGACGCTGAACATGGCGACGCCAAAACCTGCAGCCATGTCCAGATACAGCGCAAGGCGCAATACGATGGTGAACCAATCCTCGGCCATTTGCTTACTTCACCTGGAATGTGACGTTGCCATTGATAGGGTGTGTGTCTGACGACACTGCACGCCAATCCACGCGATAGGCACCGGGTTGAAGCGTCTGAGCGGGAGTAATGACCATGGTTTTGCCATCGCTAGCGCCAGAGACGCTTGCGCTGACCTTCATTGCGCCGTGATTCGGCATTCCGGGCATGCCCGTCATGGTCAAGTTCGCAGCCGAGAACTGAGGAACCAGCGTCTCAGAAAATTTCAACT
>NZ_RSDT01000024.1:0-20137 GCF_004522605.1 Comamonas sp. A23 | reverse complement strand
AGTTGGCCAGCAGGCCAGACAGCAGTTCTTCGGGTACGTCGTGTTTCTTGGTGCTCATTGTGCTTACGGACAGGCCGGCTTGCGCCGGCGGTTGATTGTCCGTTTACACAAAATTCTGCACACCCTCGTTCGTGGACCGCCTTCATGACTGTGCCGACGAAGTCGACTTGGTTGTCCATTGCTCCGCCGGGGTATCCCGGTCCGCCGCTGTTGCGGCGTGGGCGGCTGACGCGCTCATCAATGTCCAAGCTATCCGCTGCAGGGACGACTTCAGCAATGTTGAAGTCGCCAGGGTTCACATCGCCGGAGCCATTGAGCATGTCTTCGGCTAGACCACGTTTGTACGTCAGTAGCCGGTCCAGTTTCACATCGAAAGTCGTGAAGTCTTCAGCCCAGACGACCGGGTAGTAGACATAAACGTCCTTCTTCTGCCCGCTGCGATATGCCCGGTCGGTGGCCTGGTCCTCTTTGGCCGGGTTCCAGGTTCGGGTGTAGTGGACCACGTGATTAGCTGCCTGGATGTTCACGCCAAAACCGACCGCAACCGGGGAAAGGACGAGAACACCGAAGCCGGGCGCTTCTTGGAAGGCCTTGATGCGCTTTTGTCGACTGGAGGTGTGGCTGGCTGACGCGCTCGTGTCCCCATTTATGCCGCTGCAACTGGCCAGGAATATCAACGAGGTGCTGAGCATGGATTTCGCCTTGGACAGCCTGTCCAGTGGACGGCGCATCAAGTGTCTGACGGTGGTGGATGACTTCAGCAAGGAGTCCGTGGACATCACGGTGGACTACGGCATCTCGGGCCAATACGTCACGCGCGTGCTCGACCAAGTGGCACGGTTCCGTGGCTACCCGGCAGCAGTGCGAACGGACAATGGCCCAGAGTTCACCAGTCGGGCGTTCCTGGCCTGGACACACAAGAACGGGATTCGACACATCCTGATTGAGCCGGGCAAGCCCATGCAGAACGGCTACATCGAGAGCTTCAACGGCAAGTTCAGAGATGAATGCCTCAACGAGCAGTGGTTTGAAGCGTTGTCACAGGCCCGGGAGTGCGTTGCACATTGGCGGCGGGATTACAACGAGGTCAGGCCGCACAGCAGTCTGGGGCGCATCCCGCCGGCACGATTCGCCCAGCGGCACCTCCAGCGCGCTGGCGGTGCCGCTGGCAGTGAGCAGAAACAAAACTTCGATTAACCTTTAACCCCGGACTTCTCCAATCCATTGGTACGGTCAATGGGGGCAGGTCATCCTCAGAGTCGAGTGGCCACGTCGCTCCATGGGCGGACATCGGCATACTTCGCCTGAAGGTCGAAGAGTGCTGCGTTGTGAGGACCGATTGCCCTGTCCCCAACACAGTCTTCGAGCACCACTGGGCGAAAGCCCCAGCTCATTGCATCCACCACGCTGGCGCGCACACAGCCACTGGTGGTAGCGCCTGCGATAAACAGCGTAGAAATGCGACGCGCAGTCAGCCAAGCGGAGAGCGCTGTTCCGAAGAACGCGGACGGAGCCGTCTTGCGCACCACCAACTCACCCGCGCGAGGCGCAAGGGAGGGAACGATGGCGCTTGCTTGCGCGTCCTCGTGCAGCGTCCGCATCCCTGGAATCTTCTCCACGAACACGTTGCTTTCACTGCCGTCGGCGGGGTAGACGATGCGGCTGTGGGCGATTGGCCAGCCGCTCGCGCGAGCGTGCGCGAGCACAGGAACGGTAGCCTCGACCGCGGGTGCAATGTTGCCGCCGCCGAGCTGCGCAGGGTCGGCGAAGCCATTCACAAAGTCGACGATGAGCAACCCGAAGGGAGCCTGCAGGCCCAGGCTCGCGCCCAGCCCCTGGCGGGCATACACGGCGACGTCATCCGCGTCGTGAGGCTGCACGTTGGACGCGGAACTCATGCTGCAACCTTTCTCGATGCTGAGTGCAGTTCTTCAACCACTTTGCCTTCCCGAACGACATGAACATCGTCGAGCGCCACGCTGCAGTTACGCATGGGGATGTCGATGTGGCACGGCGTGGAGCGAGTTCCTCCCACCTCGTTGTTGGGCCCCATCGAGAACAGGAAGTTGCCGTTGAACGCGCGAGCATCCATGGCGATGGTTGCCTCGCGGTCATAAAGCGACAGCGTGCTCCAGAACGCTCGCTTCTGTAGTCCATAGCCGATGTGCGAGATAGCGTATGCCTCGGGGTCGTTGAAAGATGCCATGTACTCACTGAGCAGTTCGGCATCCAAACCACCTTCGATGCTCGTGGCAAAGCCCTTCTTGATGGTGATGGTGATAGGCGACTGAACGTAGCTCTTCATGGGCAGCAGGATGTCACCCTTGTCGAGAACGATGGTTCCTTCAACCTCGCCTTCGTTCGGCCAGGTGAGAATGAAGCCACTTGGCCAGTGGTCCCAACGCCCCGGCTGGTCAACGAGACCGTACTCCTGCACCACCGGGTACTGTCCCAAGGGCATGCGGACATTCGTGCCTGCCTTCGAGGTGACGTACATCGCCTTTTTGCCCTCAAAGATGCGAGCGGCAGTGGCCACGCGCTCTCGGTCTTCCGGCGTGGGAACAAGACGAACGAGCACCTCAGGCGGCTCAACCGCAAGAAGAATCCGCGTACCCGACTCAAGGAGCTCCTGCTGTTCAGGGGAGAACAACAGGGTCATGAGGTCGAGAACGTAGTCACTGGCCTTCAGTGCCGCCATTGCGGCGCGGTTACCAGTCAAGGGTGTCGTCCCGAGGTACGCCAGCGAATCTCGGCTCAGTGCCTTCTCCCCGTTGATAGGTGGCAGGTCGAGCCGATTGACCACCGCACCGCAAGACGCCGCAGAGATGGTGGCGCAACGCAGCGTCTGAGGGTGAGTGTTGTCGCTGGTGAGGATGGTCACCATGTCGCCTGAGCGCACGCCGGAGAGGCTGAGCACCTGGTCCCAGGCGCGGATGAGTTCTACGTCGCTGACTGGCATGTCATGCTCCTTCAGGGTGGAATGAGAGATTCAGGTACTGGCCGAGCAAGCGGAAGAAGCCCGCCTCATCGTCCCAGGGAATCATGTGACCCGCGTCCGTGGCCACGACCTGTTTCAGCCCGGGTGCAAGGCGGGCGATTTCAGCGGCGTCCTCGTCGAGAATGACGCCGCCGCGCCCGGCAATCATCAGGAGACCAGGAACCGTGAGCGAGGCAAAGTTGGCGTGAACATCGTCGTTGTGAAAGCCGTTCCAGGCTTCCTCGATGGCCTTCTCGTCGCACGTGTGCAGCCACTGTGCACGCAGTCGCAGTTGCGCTTCGGTCCAAGTGGGGGAGAAACGCTTGAGTTCTTCCCACGGCTGCCCCGCAGCCATTAGGCGGATGGAGTCGATGTACCACGCCAGCGGCGCGGGGTAGGGGCGACGACCCGGCCCGCCTACTGGCGGGTCAATGAGGAGGAGCCGGCCAAACCGAGATGGCATATGGGCGGCCGCGCGAACAGCAATTCGGGCGCCCATGGAATGACCCAACACGGTCGCTTCTTGCCAGTCGAGCGCGCTGAGAACAGCGGTGACATCGGTTGCCAGGGCATCCAAGCAGTAGTCGAGCTCAGGACCCGACGAACTCAAGCCGCGGCCACGCACATCGAGAACATGAACGTCAAAGTGTTGTGCGAGAGTCTCCGCCACGAAGCCCCACGTCACAGCCGGGCTGGTGATGCCAGGCACGACGAGGAGCTTCGGACCCTTTCCGCCATAGCGCAAGAGGTGGTGGCGAATTCCGTTGGCGGGAACGTGGAAGCCGTAGAGAAAGGTACTGCTCATCCCAGCGCCTTCTTGGAGTAGCGACCAGACAACAGCGCGCCAGCGCCAGGCACAACTTGCTCGAGGCCGAGTGCGCCAAGCATCGCGTAGGTGGTGGCGACCGCAGCGGTCACGACGGGTTTGCCGGTCAGGGCCTCCACTTGAGCGATAGCGGGAAGCGAAGGCATCTGGACGCACGCTGACAGCACGATGGCATCCACGTCGTCCGTCTTCATGTCTGCCACGATGCCGGGCAGTTTCGACGGGTCATGTCGGCCGACTTCGAGGTTGTCCGGAATCTCAAGCGCCCTCCAGTCAGAAACTTCGAAGCCTTCGTTCTGGATGTAGTCGATGACCAATTCGGTCAGCGGCACCATGTAGGGCGCCACCAATGCGATGCGTTTGACGCCCATGACTTTCAGCGCGTCCACCAAGGCGCCAGCACTGGTAACAACTGGTGCGGCACCCTGGTTGCTAACAGTTGCTTCGCCAAGGCGCGCTTGAGACTGGCGGTGATAGCCGCGACCCATGGCCATGATGGCGACCAGGCAGGCGTAACCCAGAACGTCCACGCGTGCGTCACTCAGCTCCAACGCGCAGCGGTCGGATTCGGCGTCCATCGCCGCGAGCTCTTCCTTCTTCACATGCTTCATGCGCATGCGCGCTGAGTGGAAGGTGAAACGCTCCGGCAGCACCTGCTCGCGCAACCGCAGCATCGCCGGAATCTCCGTTTCCATGGTGGTGTTTGAACTGGGCACAATCTGGCCAATTCGGTAAGGCTTCATGTCTGGAGTCTCTCGTTGGTTAAGGGTTAGAGGGTCAGGGGTTCGCGGTCAGTGCGCCGCGGCGCCCAGATAGGCTTTGCGGACGGCGGGGTCGTGCAAAAGCGCTTGCGCTTTGCCTTCACCAACCACGCGGCCGGTCTCGACCACGTAGCCGCGGTCTGCGATGGCCAGGCTCTGGCGGGCGTTCTGCTCTACAAGCAGCACACCGATGCCGAGTTCTCGAATTCGGCGGAGGGCACTGAACAGCTCGCGACACACGAGTGGTGACAGCCCGAGCGATGGTTCATCCAAAAGAAGGATGTCCGGGTGGGACATCAACGCGCGACCGATGGCAACCATCTGCTGCTCACCGCCGCTCATCGTCCGGACCGTCTGGCTCATTCGAAGGTTGAGCTTTGGGAACAGCGAAACGATTCGCTCCAGCATCTCTGCCTCGCCCGCGCGAGCACGCTTTGGAAGCGCACCCAGTCGTAGGTTGTCCTTCACAGAGAGTTGACCGAAAACACCGCGGCCTTCCGGAACCAGTGCCAGTCCAGCATTGACGATGTCGTGCTGTGGCAGCTTCATCAGGTCCACGCCGTTGAGCGTCGCGCGAGCGCCCGGCTGCGCAGGGACCATGCCGCCAAGCGCCTTCAGCAAGGACGTCTTGCCCGCCCCATTCGCGCCCAGCATCACGACAATCTCACCAGGTGCGACTTGAAGGCTCACTCGGTCAAGCGCGCTGTGTTGACCATAACGAACGGAGATGTCCTTGACTTCAAGCATGGGCCACCTCCTCTTCGGCGTCAGACTCGTCCTCGCCCAGGTACGCAGCGATGACAGCCGGGTTGCTGAGCACCTCGCGCGTTGGCCCGTCCGCAATTTTTTGGCCGCTGCTGAGAACAATGCATCGGGTGCAGAGCGCATTCACCGCGTCCATGACGTGCTCAACCATCACGATGGTGATGCCGTCAGCGCGCATGGAGCGGATGAGCTCGATGCCTTCCTGGAGCTCGGTGGGATTGAGACCTGCAAGCCATTCGTCAAGCAGCAGAAGGCGAGGATGCAGGGCCAACGCGCGCGCCAGTTCAAGTCGCTTCTGGTCGATGTAAGTGAGCTTGCTTGCAGGAGTGTCAGCCTGACTCTGCAACCCCACTTTGGTCAGCAGTGCTATCGCCTGCTTCCGAGCGGCTTTACCGTGCACGCCGTTGGGGTGGAAGGCCAATCCGACCTCCACGTTCTCTGCGCAAGTCAAGCTGCCAAGCACACGAACCAACTGGAATGTGCGCGCGACGCCCATGCGAGCAATGCGATGGCTGGCCAGCCCACTGATGGTTTGGTCGAGGAACTGAATGGTCCCTGACGTAGGAGACAGTGCGCCTGAAACGAGGTTCAGCGCCGTCGTTTTGCCCGAGCCATTGGGTCCCACCAGGCCAATCACCTCGCCCGCGAAGATTTCCATGTCCACGCGGTCCACGGCTACCAGACCGCCAAAACGACGCGTCACCTGCTGCAGTTTGAGAATTGGTGAAGTCATGCTCGTCTCCTGAGCTGCGCAACGGCGCCCACCAAGCCGTTGGGCAACAGGTAGACGATGAGAATGAAGATGAGCCCCAGCAGGATGGGGTAGTGGTTCGGGAAGTTGCCGGAGAGGTACTCAAACAGAAGCACGAGGGGAACGGCACCGAGGATTGGGCCGAACAGGGCACTCGCTCCGCCCAGCAGCGCCATGATTAGCGTCTGGAAGGACACCGTCGCCGAGAAAGCGATGCTCGGGTCGAGGTAGGTCCAACGGGGCGCCATGATGGCTCCGGCCAGGGTCATGAAAGACGCCGACAACATGAACAGCAGTACCTTCGCCGTCGTGGTGTTGATGCCTACGTGACGGGCAACTGTCTCGTCTTCGCCGATGACGCGCAGGGCTAGGCCGAGTCGAGACCTGGAAATCAACACGCGGATGAGGAGGATGAAGGCCAGCAGCGCCAGGAGTTGCCAGTAGATGTCCTGAGTCGTTACGTCAGCGGTCACGTAGCGGCCCAACACCTTGCTGAACTTGACTTCGTACCAGCTCACAAGCTGCTTCACCAGCTCGGCCAGGCCGAAGCTAAAGATGACGAAGTACACCCCAGAGAGTCGAAGCGTCGCAAGACCCACCAACAGCGACATGACAATGCCGATGCCAGTTGCGGCGAGGAGCACCACGGGCCAGGAAACGACCTCGCCGAGGACCGCGGCCGCGTAGGCACCCATGCCAAAGAATGCGACGCTGGCCAGCGAGACGTATCGGGTCGGTCCAGAGAACAAGGCCCAAGCCGTTGCCAGGACTGAGTACATCAACATGTTGAGGTACAACCCGAGGGAGTAGTCACTCTCGATGCCGAACGGAAGCATGGCCAGGGCCACGACGGCGGCGATGGCTGCCGCCCATGCAAATTTTTCTTTCGTGCTCATCGCCCGACGCTCCCAAACAGGCCCGTGGGGCGCACAAGCAGAACCAGCAAAAAGAGTCCGTAGTTGACGGCGAGGATGAGCGCAGGCTCGATGCTGGCGACGATGGTCTCGGCAAAGCCGAGGAGCAGTCCGGCGACCAGCGCACCCATCAGGTTGCCCACGCCGCCCATGATGACGACGATGAGCGCCTTCATGGTGAACATGATGCCCATGGTGGCCGAGAAGGGCAGGAACATGCTCACGAGCACCCCGCAGACTGCCACCAGTGCGCCGCCCAGCCCGTATGCCTGAGCAGCTCGCTGGCGAACGTTAATGCCCACCAGGGGAGCGAACTGAGGAGACACAGCAACCGCCCGGACAGAGGTCCCTACGCGCGTACGATTGAGCAACAGAAACAGGCCAGCAGCTGCGGCTGCCGCGACGCACAGGACGAGCAAGCGGTTTGCAGCGACGGTTCCACCGAGAATCTGCACGGGTTCAGCCAGATAGCTGTAGCTGTGGTAGTTGCCAGTGAACTGCAAAAGCATCAGCCCTTGCACAATGAAAAGCAAACCAAATGTGGCAAGGATTGAGTCCACCTCCAACTGAGGCCCAGCTCCGGTGCGCTTGACCAGCGGCACCATCAGAACGCGGTAAACCAACCATTGAACGCCGAATCCCAGAGGCACTGCGAGCAGCAGTCCCCAAAGAGGCGATAGGCCAAGCTTTGACACAATCCAGGCGATAAAGGCTGCCCCGATGAGGAATTCACCGTACGACAGGTTCATGATGCGAGCGACCCCATATTGCAGAGTCAGCCCCATCGCCACGAGCGCATATAGACCTCCAAGGGTCGCACCCGTCAGCAGCACGTCAACAAAGTTCATCGAAGTCTTTCTGCCTACCCAAGCCTGCGAACAAGCGGCTTGGACAGGCGACGAAGTGAGGGACGCTTAGGACTTCTTCCATGCGGGCTTGGGCATCACGATGGGCTTGGCGCCCTTCTTCGAGATGGGCGCGACACCGTAGTACTCGCCGTTCTGCCACTGGCCGACGTAGAACAGGTCACGAAGAATCTGGTTCTGCAGCTTCACCGTGCCGAAGATGGTCTCGAAGCTGCCATTGCGCAGCTCTTGCGTGACGGCAGCACGGTCGACCTTGCCAACCCGCTCGATGGACTGCTGAAGCATCTGCAGCGAGACCCACACCAGGGGTGCGGTGAAGCGGTCCGGTTCGTAGCCAGTCAGGTCCTTGTGACGTTTGAAGTAGCTCTGAATGACGGGGCTGCCGTAGTCCACACCCCCGAGCCCCATCACACCTTCCAGGTCGGCGCCAAACTTCTGGCCATACGCAGGCAGCGCGGTGCCGATGCCAAGGTACATCGCCTTCGGGTTCAGTCCCTGAACCTTGGCCTGTTCCGTGAGTAGGAAGGTGTCGGGCGGATAGGAGAATGCGATGAATGAGTCAGCGTTCTTGCTCTTGATTTCGTTGATGATGGGCGTCACGTCTTGAACGCCAATGGGATAGGTGTTGTCGTACACCAGCTTGAAGCCATGGCTCTTGATGGCGGCGCGCGCGGCTTTGGCGGCTTCCACACCGAAGCTGTCGGCGATATTGACCATGGCGACCGTGTCACCAATCAGGCCTTCCTTGCGCTTGGCGGCCAGAACGTCCAGCAGCGCCTCGGCATAAGGGATGGCATCGCCTTCGTAGAAGAAGGCGTGCTTCCAGCGCTTCACCAGTGCGGTCGCATCGGCCGGCAGCGCTGCCACGGCCAGCAGGGGATAACCGTGCTTCTCGTAGGTCGGCGCGGCGGCGAGGTTGTTGCCCGTGCCCCATGGAGCCAGCACGAAGTCCACTTTGTCTTGCGACATAAGGCGCTCGGTGTAGCGCACAGCCTCTTCGGTGCTCGAGCGGTCGTCGTACTCAACCACCTCGATTGGAACGCGCTTGTTGAACGCCTTGAGCATGATTCCGCCCGCGTCATTCACCTCTTTGACCCACAGCCGGTAATTGCCCGAGATGGAGGCAGAGACGCCGCCGGCATTGGCGCCCGTCTTCGAGATGGCCCAACCAATTCGCACGGAGTTGGGGGCACCCTGTGCGAAAGCGAGTGGTGCTCCGGCAGAAAGCATCGCGGCTGCGGCCGCGGCCTTGAGCACAGCCCTTCGATGTGTGCCTGCGGCGCTCGCGCCTGGCATCACCGTCTGGGTAGTGGGCTCTTGAATCTTAGAAGACATGACGAGGTCCTTTTTTTGCGGTTGATGAAGCCGGCAACCTGGGTTGACGACCGTTGGGCAGCGCACCTTTTCGGTGCGTTCAATGCTTTGAAGGCCTATCTCCGCCTCATCAGCACCAAAACGATTCACGCCAAATGGTATGCCAAAATGGACGCACCAAATAGGGTTGAAACCGGGCCTGCCTACCAACGCTACGCAATATGCGTGCCTGTCGTGCTTGGCCTCAGCAATGCATCGTGCAAGGATAAAGGATAAAAGCCATTAAAAACAATAAGTTATCCGCAATCTAATTTTTTTTGGTCAACTTTCAAACGCACGGGAAGGTTGCAAGGGAAACTACCTCCTAAGACTTTCCCTAGTGCACAAATCGTTAGTTGGCATACCATTTGCATGGAGACAGCGTCGCAATATGCGATACGACCACCGGCCACTTTCGCCGACTCAGGTGTCGGCGAAAGTGGTCACACTTTTGCTCATGCAACGGTATTTACAGGACACAAATGGCAGTGCAGAACAACACCACCCCCAGCGCCAAGCGCCGATTCCAAAGCCCATTTGACGTGGCGCCCCCCCCCGGCGCCGAGGGCTGGCAGGAGCTCTACCCCTACTACGCTCACATCAGCGAAGAGCGCCGCGCCGTGGAAGAGCAGAAGCTTTGGTACTTCGATGGCATGCACAACCCGGAGCCGCTGTACCCCTTCGACACCATCATGACGGAGAACTGGTGGGTGGCAGCCAGCCAAATGACCACGAAGGTGTGGCCCATTCCGGTGGCAATGGGCATCGACCAACGCATCATCAATGGCTACCTCTACGTCAGCCCGAACTCCATCGACGACCCCGCCGAAGTGGCGCGCCGCGCAGAGCTCTTCAACGAGCGTGCTGGCCACTACTACGAGAACTGGGACACCATCTATGCTGAATGGAAGAAGAAGGCCAACGGCTGCATCGAACGCCTGAAGCAGATTCAGTTCAAGCCGCTGCCGGAGTTCGAGCCTGAGGAGAACGTCTACGGTCACCGCGGCATTTACTCTTCGCACGACCTGCTGAGCTCGTACAACCGGCTCATCGAGAACCTCTTCGAGATGGGCTCGTACCACTTCGAAATGCTGAACCTCGGCTATGGTGCTTACCTGACGTTCCGCGAGTTCTGTCAGCAAGCGTTCCCGGGCATCAGTGACCAGACCATCACCGACATGGTCTCTGGCATCGACATCCTGCTCTTCCGCCCCGACGACGAGCTGCGCAAGCTGGCGTCACGCGCAATCGAGCTGTCGGTGGACGGGGCGCTGCTGGCCAATTCGGACCCTGCTGCAGCGCTGAAGGCTGTTGGCTCGCTTCCGGGTGGCGCCGCTTGGCTAGCTGCGTATGAAGAATCGCGCGACCCCTGGTTCTGGTTCTCGACGGGTGTGGGCTACACGCACTCTGACGCAGTCTGGATGACGGACCCCCGCTTGCCCTTCACCGCCTTGCGCGGCTACATCGAGGCACTGCGCCGTGGCGAAGACATCCGTCGCCCTCTCGACAAAATCATCGAGACGCGCACCCGCGTGACCCAGGAATACCGTGAGCTTCTTCCCACGGAAGATGACCGCGAGGCATTCGACGGCCTGGTCAAGCTCGCACGCACGGTCTATCCTTACGTCGAAGACCACAACTTCTTCGTCGAACACTGGCACCACTCCCTGTTCTGGGAGAAAGTCCGTGAGCTCGGCGAAGTGTTCGTCGCGCACAAGTTCTTTGACGACAAGGAGGACATCTTCTATCTGCACCGCCACGAGGTGTACGACGCGCTGTACGACATGATTATTGGTTGGGCGGTCGGCACTCCTCCTCGTGGCGAGGTGTACTGGCGCCCCATCATTCAGAAGCGCCGAAAGATTCGGGATGCTCTGGCCAAATGGTCGCCTCCGCCGGCCTTGGGTGTGCCTCCGGAGTCCATCACGGAGCCACTCACCATCATGCTCTGGGGCATCACCCAAGAGACCATTCAACAATGGCTCGGCGGCGACACGGCAGAAGACGGCGTGCTGCGAGGCATCGCAGCATCTGCGGGTAAGGTGACAGGGCGCGCACGTCTTATCACCGAGTCCGAGCAGCTATACGATGTGCAAGACGGAGAAATCCTCGTGTGCCGCATCACGGCGCCTAGTTGGGCCCCGGTCTTCCAACGCATCTCGGCCGCCGTCTCAGACGTTGGCGGAATGATGGCTCACACGGCAATCATCTCTCGTGAGTACGGGCTGCCGGCAGTCGTGGGGACCGGCTTCGCCACGGTGAACGTTTCTACCGGCGACCTCATCGAGGTTGACGGAACCGAAGGCACGGTTCGCGTGCTGGAAAAGGCGGTGCAAGTATGAGTGCAGCAGCTCCCTTCGTGCTCTGGTTAGATGACCCCATTGCAAACGGGCATCCGGCTCTGGGTGGCAAGTTCTCGAGCCTTGGTGAGATGACCGCCAGCGGCTTCTCCGTCCCACCAGGCTTTGGCATCACAACCACCGCTTATCGCAGCTTCATGGATGCAGCCGGGCTGAGCGAAGAAGCGCGGCGCGTCAGTGCCGCAGCGGACAAGATGGCCCTGGAAGACATCAAGTCCGAAACCAAAACCTTGATTGCCGGGGTGCTGAACGCTCCCCTGCCTGCTCAACTGGAAGCAGACATCCGCGAGGCGTACGCTGAGCTTGAACGTCGTACGGGTGTGAAGGACGTTCCGGTCGCAGTGCGCTCGAGCGGAGAGTCAGAGGACTTGGCGGGTGCGAGCTTCGCCGGACAGTACGACACGTTCCTGTGGGTGCGTGGCATCGAGTCCGTCTTGCACCACGTCCGTCAGTGCTGGGTGGGAATGTTCGGCGAGGCAGTGCTGTCGTACCGCGTGGATGGACAGGCTGTCATCTCCCGTGGCGACTTCGGCATGTGCGTCGGCATTCAACAAATGGTCCAAGCCCGTGCTGCTGGGGTGATGTTCACCCTCAACCCGCTCAACGGCGACCGTTCCAAGGTCGCCATGGAGGCCGTGTGGGGTCTTGGTGAAGGCGTGGTGAAAGGCGACATTACGCCGTCGCGCTTCATGGTGGACAAAGTCACGCTCGAAATCGTGGAGCGCAAGCGCAGCGACCAGCGCGAGGAGTACCGATTCGACCCCAGTCAGGGTGTCGCCGTTCTGCCTATCGAAGAGACCAGGATTGGCGTGTCGTGCTTGGAGGAATCTCACGTGCTTGCGCTGGCAGAACTGGCCAAGCACATCGAGCGCCGTCGCGGTGCGCCTCAAGACATCGAGTGGGCCGTCGACGTGAACGGCAATGTCCGGGTGCTTCAAGTTCGGCCGGAAACCGTTTGGAGCCGCAAGGCGGCCCAGAGCATCGTCGGAAAGTCGCGCTCGCCGATTGGTCACGTCCTTGCACGTATGGCAGGTAATCAAATTGCAAAGCCAGCTGCAACTGGAGCCAAGGGAGCAGCGTGAAATCCGCGCCGATTAAATACCACCGCGCGACTTCAGTCGAAGAAGCGGTTCAGCTACTTTCGGAGTACGAGCCAGGCGAGGCTCGGGTCCTTGCGGGTGGTCAGAACCTTGTGGCCATGTTGAACATGCGCCTATGGCGACTCACCGCTTTGATTGATGTCAACGCGATTCCCGGACTGTCAGTCATTGAGCCTCGCGGCAACGACATTGTGTTTGGTGCACTTACGCGCCATGCAATGGTCGAGCACTCGGAGCTGGTGGCCCAGCGCCTACCTCTGTTGTCCACGATGATTCGGCACGTTGCAGACCGTCAGGTGCGTAATCGTGGGACCTTGGGCGGTAGTCTGGTGCATGGAGACCCCAGCGCCGAGATGCCCTTGGGATGCCTTGTGCTGAACGCGCGTCTACACGTTCATGGTCCCAATGGTTCTCGAGAGATTGCCATGGAGGACTTTTATGACGGTCCCTACGCTGCAGCCATTGAACCAGACGAGATGCTCACGCAGATAGAGTTTCCGCCCGCACCGCGTCACCATGCGTTCATGGAGGTCGTACGCCGTCACGGCGATTTCTGCGTTCTTTCAGTCGCGGTGGTCGGTGACCAAAAGGACGACGGCACATGGCAGAACGTGCGCATCGGTCTCGGTGGACTCTCCGAGACGCCGGTGCTTGCCCACGCGTTGATGGAAATCGCAGAGGGAACCACCCTGAGCGACGAGGTGATTGCGCGCACCGCTGCTGCTGTCGGCAGCGTCATTGACCCTGCGAGCGACTTCCGGGCTAGCGCGGAGTACAGGGCTCACTTGGCGCCTGTCTATGTTGAACGTGCCCTCAAGGCGCTGCGCAAAAGCGCGCCTGTAGTGCATTAGGGAGATTCAGTTTTGAAGTACGAACAATCCTTCCAGGTGGCGCAGAACATCGCGACTGTCTGGAACTTCTTTTCTCAATTCGACCGTGTCGCGTGGTGCATGCCTGGCCTGCAGAAGGCGGACGTCATTGATGCAGATAGCCTTGATGTGGTGCTCGCCCAACGCGTGGGTCCGATGACGGCCACGTTCCAAGCGCGGGTTCAAATCACTGAGCGTGTGGAGCAGCAGTCGATGGGATTTACTTCCATCGGCAAGGCTGTACGCGGGGCTATCGGCAATTTCCGGAGCACCAACCGTGTGACGCTGGCTTCGGTCGACGATGGACGGGCGACTGCCGTCACAGTAACGGGTGAAGTTGCGCTAGGCGGAGCACTTGGCAGCCTTGGTCAGAAAGTGGTCGCGAAGCAGGCTGAGAAGATGACCGCAGAGTTTGCCAAGCAGCTTGAACGCGTGCTGAGCGAAGGCGACGAGAAGAAGGTTACTGCTGCCGTAGATGCTGCGCCTTCGAATAGCGGCGTGGACTCGACGCCATCGGCTTCCTCATCGCAATCCGGCAGCCAATCTGCTTTTCCAGCACAAATCGTATCCCCTCATCGTGTGGCGCCGAGTCAATCTCCTTCTATGGAGGGAGCGCTGCTCTTCTGGTCACGTCTTACCGCATTTGGGAGTTTGGGCACCTTCGCAGTCGGCTTGGTGCTGCTGTGGCGATTGACTTGATTTCAACATCTGAGTACTCCAGGCGACCCTGACCAACTATTACCCTGCCATGAACGAAGAGATACCCATCAATTTGACTGTCAACGGAGCATACGTGACGGCAACAGCGCCCGCGCGAATGCACGCTGCAGACTTTTTGCGACATCGTCTCGGGAACACTGGAACCCATGTTGGGTGTGAGCAAGGCAAATGCGGAATGTGCACCGTCCAAGTGGACGGCGTGGCGCTGAAGTCGTGTTTGATGCTTGCACCTCAACTTGAGGGAGCATGCGTGAGAACTGTAGAGTCGCTCGCGGTTGACAACAAGCTGAATGGCTTGCAGGCCAGTTTCCACCGGCACCACGCTCTGCAATGCGGTTTTTGTACACCAGGATTTCTGATGTTGGCAACCAGCATCGTGGAGCGCGGAGAGATGCTGTCGCGTGATGAAATCAGAGAAGAAATCAGCGGCGTCCTCTGCCGGTGCACGGGCTACGAGAACATCATCAGTGCAATACACGAGTACTTGCATGAAACCGTGGCGGCCAACCCCCAGTTGGTTGCGAAGGAACAGGTATGAATGCACGTATGCACCCTGAGCTTCGCGACGAGCTTGGGGCTCAAGGACAGAACCACGGTTCTCCCGCTGCTCGCGCCTTCGGCAAGAGCATGCCTCGTAAGGAAGACGAGCGATTGCTCCGAGGAGACGGAAAGTTCGTCGATGATGTTCAGTACGCGCATCAGTTTGAGATGGCGGTGCTTCGTTGCCCATTCCCGCACGCGAGAATCCGTTCTGTGGATACGGAGGCGGCTCTCGCGCTGCCAGGCGTGCGCCACATCCTGACCGCCAAGTCGGTACGAGACCTCAGCGACCCACTCACCGTTCTGCGCCCGGTGCCCAATGCACCTAGTCTTCCCTACTACGCTCTTGCACAAGACGTAGCCTTGTATGAGGGACAACCCGTTGTTAGCGTCGTCGCGACAAGCAGAGCAGTGGCGGAAGACGCGCTGGAGCTAATCGACGTCGACTACGAACCTTTGCCTCACGTGAGTGACGCACTTGCCTCGTTGGAGGAGGGCGCACCGGTACTTCACCCAGGTTCTATGAAGTCGAATCTGATGGCGCGCCAAACTGATGCTGCTGGCGATGCAACCGCCCGCATGCAAGAGGCCGTTCACATCATCGAAGACACGATGCGCGTCAACCGCGTGACCCCCCTTCCAATGGAAACGCGCGGCATCGTGGCCTCCTGGCGCCCGGGTGCTCATGAGCTTCTGGTGTACTTGTCCACTCAAACGCCGCATCTGGTGCGCAAGCAGCTTGCTGAGTCCTTGCGGCTATCGGAGTCTTGCATTCAGGTAGTTGCCCGGGATGTAGGCGGTGGATTCGGTCAGAAGCTCGGCGCATTTCCTGAGGACGTGCTCGCCTGCTTGCATGCAATGATTCTGCGTCGACCCGTCAAGTGGATTGAAGACCGCATGGAGCACTTCCGTGCCAGTACGCATGGCCGCGAGTCAGTGCATCGGTTCCGCTTGGCCGCCGACGAGGAGGGAAACTTCACCGGAATCATCAATGACTACGTGACAGACATCGGTGGCTGGAACTCGCCGTTCGGTTCGGCTCAGCTTGCCAGTGTGGTGTTTACAGGTCCCTACAAAGTGCCCGATGCGTCAGTCACACGAGAGGTGGTTCTGACCAACAAAACCCCTGTCGGTGCTTACCGCGGCTACGGCCAGCCAGAGGTCAACTTCGCTCTTGAGGTGCTGGTTGACCGGATGGCACGCAAGATGGGCAGAGACCCGTTCGACCTGCGGATGCAGAATCTGCTGCAGCCTCAGGACCTTCCTTGGACTACCCCCAGTGGTGCTGTCTACGACAGTGGGGACTATCCTCGGTCCCTGCGCATGGCGGCTGAAGCTGTGTCATACGAAGCACATCGAATGACTTCGCGGTTGCCCCGAGCAGATGGCCGCATCGTAGGTATTGGATTCTCGTCATTCGTCGAACGAACTGGCTACGCCAGTGCCCGCTTTCTTGCTAAACGTGGGTCGCAGTTCGGCGCGCATGAAAGCGTGACCTTGCGCGCCAACCGTTCTGGCGGCGTTGACGTGTACACCGGCGTGTCTTCCATAGGTCAGAGTGGTGAGACAGCAATCGCACAGCTTTGCTCTGAGGCCCTTGGCATCGACTACGAGCATATCTGCGTGCACTCCGGTGACACTGCTACCTCTCCCCTGAACACCGGTGCATTCGCATCGCGCACTCTGATTGCGGTGGCGGGAGCTGTGCGAGAGGCGGCGCAAGCTTTCCAAGCCAAAATACTGCGACTGGCGGCCTGGACTTTGGAGACCTCGCCCGACAAACTGAGCGTTGATGGCGACGTTGTGCGCTTCAAATCAGGGCCCACCCAAAGTGTGCCTCTATCGCAGGTTTTCACGCGTGCCATCGTTGGTCAGGGAATCCCTGCTGATGAATCGCCGGGCCTCGAGGCTACGTCACACTACGAGCCGCCAGACGCAGCTTTCGCCTTCGGCGCGGCCGCGGCGGTGGTAGCCGTCGACCCCATCACTGGTGAGTTCCAGATTGAACGGTTTCTCATCGTTCATGACTGCGGCGTGGTCGTGAACCCCAAGGTCGTCGACGGGCAAGTGCGAGGCGCGCTGGTTCAAGGACTGGGGGCGGCATTGGGCGAAGAGCTTCGGTATGACGAGGAGACTGGCCAATTGGTCAGCGGCTCGATGCTGGACTACTTTGTTCCCATCGCGGCGGACGTACCACCCATCGACATGCTTCACACTGAGGTCCCTTCGCCGGTCACACCGTACGGAGTTCGGGGTGTGGGTGAGGTGGGCACCATTCCGCCAGGCGCTGCTATCGTCAATGCCATTTGCGATGCGCTCAGCGCCCAGGGTGTGGAAATCTCTTCGTTGCCTATTACTCCGGAAGCGGTGTGGCGCGCGATGGAACGGGCCAAAGCCCAACAGTCAGGAGTGAATGCATGAATCCAACTGTGCGCGGACGTTACGCGGACCCCAGCTTCACGCAGCTCGAGTTGGAGGCCACCAAATGGCTTGACGGTTTTTATCAACTCGAGCACTTGTTCAATACACGCTACTGGGTGATTGAGCTCACCAATGGAGCTGCCTCGGAAGCGCTGAAGTTGGCGGCCATTACTCACGATGCTGAGCGATTCTTCCCAGGCGGGCCCTCAGGTACGCCGGATGCGGGATTTGACGACCCTGACTATCTATTCGCTCACTCCATCCGCTCTGCGGACTTCATTGAGAAGTGGTTGAGAGAGCAGGGGCCTGAGGGCGGTGAGCCTTTCATTCGTCAGGTCCGGCGATTGGTGCTGCGCCACGAAATCGGCGGTGGCGACGAGGCTGACATCCTTTCAGCGGCGGATGGGCTCTCGTTCCTGGACATTTTCGACTGGCTGACAGTCGACTGGGTCCGCAAAGGCATCTTCTCGCCCGACGGTGCGAGGGAGAAGTTGCGTTGGAGCATTGAGCGAATTCGCCCGCAGCGCGCTGTTCAGCTCGCGCTGCCCCTGTACGAACGTGCAATTGCCACTCTTGCGTCATGGGAAACAGTGGATGTCGACCTCGAGTGGCGTCGCAAAGTGGCCAGTGACCGCAGCTATCAACTAGGTTCCAATTGAACGCGGGGCTTTCGGGCCCTCGTTTTTGGAATGTTGACTTCGGAGGCCAGCGGGCCTGCGTCCGAGAGATGCATCGACGCCAGCGAGCGCGATTTGTCTACGTGCTGAGTCATGAGCCACTTCGCTAGAGCGTAATCGCCCTTGTTGATGGCAGAGTAAATGGACTCGTGTTGAGTCTGCGCCTCTTGCAGTTGCTCCGGGGTGTAGGCGTACCGAGAGCGGTGCGTGATGGTAACGGCCAGCACTTGGCGAGTAATCGTGTTGAGCAGGTGACTGCCGGCCGCATCCAAGATGGACTCGTGAAACTCCAAGTCAGCCTGCGTCTGCTCGATGGGCGTGGACTGTTCATTCAACTTCAAATAGCGCCGCAACGAATGTTCCACCTTGGGCACGTTTGAGCGGTCCGGATTGCTGGCCGCACATTCTGCAGAGAACCCCTCCAGCAGCCCGCGGAGAGAGTACACCCGGCGCAAGTCGTCCTGAGAAAAGTGCGCCACCAAAGCAGTACGGTTGTGTCGCAGACGGACTAGGCCTTCGCCTTGCAGAACGAACAACGCCTCGCGGACTGGGGTCCTGCTGACATTGAGTTCCTGAGCCAAGACGCGCTCCGGGATGCTACTGCCTGGCTTGAGCACGCCCGACAAAATTGCCTTACGAATCACATAGGCAACGGGGTCGCTGAGGCGACGGGTTGGAAGGTCCCGCTGAGAGCCCTTGACGGATTCGAATTCTGAGTAGAGCTGTTGGAAGTACTGGAAAGGCATTGAGCAACTCGAGCAAAAGTCAGCCACTGTGTACCCCTAGCAGCGCGGCAATGCCGTGCCAGTCTAGGCTGCGAAATGCATGGCGAGTACCAAAATAATGATTTTACGTAGACACCCCTCACATTGGGGCCGAATCGTGAAAACCCTTAGCGTTCCGTACCTGCGCGGCTGTAGTTTTTTATCGTGGAGCGTCACAGGGGCGTTGGTCAGCGCTTTGGAGTACAGTTTGCTTGGTCGGCTACGGGCTGACTCAGCTAACACCGCCTATAACCCACCACGGGTCTACCACCGAATTCGACAAGATACTCGTGATGTCTTGTAGTACGCGGCGGGAAGAAGGGCTGACAGGGGTTCGAGTCCCACACCCGTGGTCTGCCACCCTTTCGACATCAACAGAAGGTTGCTTATGGCGACTGTGTCTGTGCTGACGCCGGCGTCAATCGTCAGGGCATTCTCGGCCGGATTCGTTTCAGCTGCGCTGATAACTTCCGGTCGACATAGTCACTCGTGACAAGAGGATTTTCATGATAATGTCTCTCGCTGCAGCCTCTCAAGTGGCCTGCGTTCCAAACTAAGCCTCTAGTTTCTGCTGCAATTCCAGGTAAACCTGTGGGGCGGACAAACCGTATGTGGGGTCACTGGCGACAAAGTTTGCGGCTGTGTGCGGTGGCCAGTCGGCAGCGTCATCATCGATAGCAACCCACGCGGAGGGTTGCCGTCTGCCAACATCACCAAGAACCTGATGAACCCTTGGTGAGGAGGTAAACCAATCTCTCTGCATGCCAGTGTGAAACGTTGCTCCGATGGCCCGGTCCTGGAGCGACCGAGGCAAGTAACTAGCTGCTGCGGTGAAACCCAGGACGCGGACCCAGCTCGTTGAAAGAACGATGAGAACATCGGGATAGGGCTCCATCAAATCAACGAGCACGTTGGCGTTCTCGAACAGATGGTGATTTTCAAGACCTAGTGCCAGATAAATGCCTTTGCGTGGGGCTCGCCAAACAGCCTCAGGGTGCAGCACTCCGTCGTAGTCAAGGTACAGGACTTTGCGACCGTATCCCTTGTGCTGTTGCGGTGGTCGGCTGTAGAAAAAGCGCTCCCGCATGGTCAGTGCCCATCCACGGGGAGTCGCTCAACATTGTCGCCAGATTGGCGCCCTTGATTCGCTACCGCGCAACCTTTCACCGCAAGCGCTCCCAAGCGCGAAAGAGGAAGTAATGCTCCCCGGCGCTGGCCGTTTGGCAGGCCTTTGGACCCCAAAAATTCAACGCCGCGCAATTGGTCGACAAGGTACGACGGGCGGATACCCATGGCGTGTGCCAGGTCTGCCAGCGGCAGATACTGACGTCGAAAAGCCAGCAGATGGGCGTGTCCGAATTTTTGTGTAAACGGTTCGGACTTCAATTGACGGAGATGCGGTCTCCGAACTGAATGGTAAAGCGGGTCAGCGCAGCCTTCCAATCCCGGATGGGCATGGTCCACTTCTGACTG
>NZ_RSDT01000023.1:0-20591 GCF_004522605.1 Comamonas sp. A23 | reverse complement strand
ATCGTCCAGCGACAGATGCCCTTGCTTGCGTAATGCAATTGCCAGGTGTTCTTGCTCTTGAGAAAGATGCTGGCTTGCTCTGTCCCGAGGACCCATGGGCTCATCGAGAACAGAGGTGCGCGCACGCCACTTGGCCACGGTCTTGGGGTTGAGGCCATAGAGCTTGGCCAAAGACCGATGGGATCCGGTGGCTAGCTGGAGTTCTGCGCGGATACGCGGCGTCGTGCGGGCGCTGCCATGCAGGCGGATTGCCATAGTGCTTTCTCCTGTTCCAGGCTAAAGAATGCACCATGACTTCCTGGGACCATACACCTAGCTTACGAGAATGAAGAACAAAAGCGCCTCTTGACTTGGAGGGATACAGAGGAGCTTTATGGCTAATTTTTGGCGCATGTTTCATTCAGTAACTGCTCTGGGTCGATCACTGCCTAGCTTGAAGTACACAACGTCCTCAATGGTGACCACAAGCAGCTATCTGGGGGGCTTCTGTGATGTAGTCGCTGGCACTGCCAGCCAGGGTGCGCTCAGGCACTGCGTTGAGTGCACTGGTGGAGAGCTGTGCCATGTTTCATCAATGCTGGCTCACCTTTCCTGATGAGTCGCATGCACAAGCCTGATTCCAAGCTGCCGACGGACTCGACGTTCCCCCGGATTTGAGTAGCGTCTGACTCTGTAGTCCCATCCCGAAGACAGGAGATTGGACGTGAAAAAGAGATTTACAGAAGAACAGATCATTGGCTTCCTGCGGGAAGCGGAATCTGGGCTGCCCGCGTTATTGGGGCGACTGCTCAGGGGCATAGGCTTGGTACCGCCTAGCCATGCCTTGGGTGATCATGCTAGGCCGACATCGAGTGTGCGTGGCCCCTTGGGTGCCGATGCAGGTGACGCCCAAACAGAGCAGACCTGTCCAAGTCACAAGTAGATGGGAGCGCTTTGAAGTCTATGGGGCGTAAGTGTGGATAGACAAAAGGGGTTAGACCTTTCGATCTAACCCCTTGTCATTTGGTCGGAGCGGCGGGATTCGAACTCGCGACCCTCTGCTCCCAAAGCAGATGCGCTACCAGGCTGCGCTACGCTCCGAAGACCGTTAATGTAGCTTGAAATTGGGCTCGGAATTCAGAAATTCATATGCAATTTGATGCAAATAGCCCACAACCACATGCCATTGAGGCTCGACTTTCGGCAATAAAACCACGGGTATGACGCTCCACGAGACGCCGTCGTGTCGTGGGGGAGGTGAGAAATCGCACCGATTCCACACCGCCCCCTTAAGGGCCGCTTAGAATAAGGGACGGACGCGGGCTCACTTCCCGCCAGTCCACCATCTCCCAACAACCCAGCACATGCTGGGTTGTTTCAATCATCTTCCCGTAGCTCAGTTGGATAGAGCAACAGCCTTCTAAGCTCACCCAACAATCAAGCGCACAAGCGGGTTTCCCGAGGTTTTATGCTCCGCTTTGCTGTATGTTTAAACAGTGTTTAAATGACGCAAACGTGTTGCAGCTAAAGCCTTTGCGGAGCAAGAATTCCTCTATTTTGTAGCTTGAACCCTAGTGCCTCGGCGCAGGTAGTGGCGCTTGGTCGTCTGCACAGACGTGTGCCCCAATTGCTTGGACGCAGCCAGTTCTCCGCGTTCGTCGGCAACATCGTCTGCAGCTTTGGCGCGAAGGTCATAGAACCAGAAGGCGCGGATCTGCGCGGCCAGCGCGGCATTGCCTGACTTGTCAGCCTCGTCGGCGGCGTCAGATCGCGCAGTCTCAAACGCTTTGCGAAGCATTTGCTTGGACATGGCCTTGCCGTATTGGCTGACCAGCAGATTTGCGCTCCAAGTCTTGTGTGATCGCTTTCGCTCCTCGATACGATCCAGCAGGGCATTGAGCTCGCCTTCGATAATGAATCGAAGCGCCGCGGAGGTCTTGCTCTGCTTGATTACGAGGTAGCCGTCAATGATGTCGTGGTCGGTAAGGGACAGGGTATCGCCAGGCCGCTGGCCAGTCAGATAGGCCAGGTCCATCGCGTCCTTCAATGCCACATTGCCATGCTCGTAGACCAGGCGATAGACCTCATCGGAGATGTAGACCTCGCGCTTGCCGAGCGAGTGGCCTTCAATGCCCGTGCAAGGGTTCTCGTTCTCCGTCCAGCCCCAGGCCCTGGCCATGTTGAACATGTGTGAGAACACGCGCTTGAGCCGGTTGGCTGTGGTGGGGGTGTCCTTTGCCCATTGCAGCAGCAGATAGATGTGTTTGGGCTTGATGGCATTCAGCGGGGCCGGCGTCGGGTTGCAGAAGAAGGTGCGTAGCTTCTTCAGATCACCTAGTTGGGTAGCCTGTGTGGACTTGGCTTTGAGGGGGATGACCTCTGCCTCGTATTTGTCCGCCAGTTCTGCGAAGTTCTCGGAAACGGGCCGGGCAGGCATGGCCGAGAGTTCAAGCCATTTCTGCACAGCGACTCTGTAATCGCTGCCGAGCGGGATCTCTTTGCGCGGCTTGGCGCCGGTGTCGAAGTAATAGTAGGTTGTGCCGGACTTCTGTTTGCGGGCCCGGAAGTTGGGCATTGCTTTAACCATGGCTAAACGCAGGCTCCCATGTTGCGGTGCTGACCTCTGGAATGGCTTGGCCTTCTATAGAGTGACGGGTCACGATAGGCCGACCCACAGCGTTGAGATAAAACGGAATCTTCATGGTGCGCAGGGCGGCTGCCTGAAGCATTTCGCGGGTCTTCCCAGCCTTGCCGCGCGCGATGCCGGTGAGTTCCCTGATTTCATCTGGAGTTAAGAACGTGCTCATGATCATTAATTCCATAAAAAAGCCCCGCATCAGCGGGGTTCGGGGTGGTTGATTGGTTCGCGCCATCTGTCGCGCTTGTCGCCGCGGTCGCGGGCTCCCTTGCTCATCCTTGCTACGCTCCTTCCTTGGCTGCTGCCTTCATGAATACAAGCCAGTGAGTCATTCCCGAGCGGCCACTGACTTGGCCGAACAAAGGCTTTTCAGATGTCAGGGCTAGGACTTCTTTCACTTTCACCTGCGTTTCGTTCCACTTGAACACCAAGGTTCCACCTGGCTCCAGCACGCGGAAGCACTCGGCAAAGCCTTGGCGCAGGTCTTCGCGCCAGTCTGGCCCCAGCTTCCCGTACTTGGCTCCAAGCCATGATTTCGGTCCGGCATGAATAAGGTGAGGTGGATCAAACGCCACCAGCTTGAAGGCGCTATCAGGGAAGGTCAGCGCGCGGAAGTCCATCAGACAGTCGGGCTCAATTCGCAGAACACGCTGGCCAGATGCATTTCCCCGCGAGTTGTCCGTCACGATGATGGTTTCGCTGCGCTGGTCAACAAATACCGCGCGCGAGTCGGTCTTGTCGAACCACATCATTCGGCTGCCGCAGCAGGCATCGAGGACGCAGGGCGTCATGTTCATATTGGTGGCTCCCAGAATGAGAAAAGCCCGCGGCTGCGGGCTGGGGTGTTGGTGGTCAGGCTGGGAACAGCTCTAGCTGTTCGGTTTCGCAGAGTTCGCAGCTTTCACTGCAGCCGCCGTCATGCACTGGCGGGCGGTAGTCCTGGTTCGCAGCCTTGAACTCAGCAGCAAGGTCTGGCGCACTGCGGTGCCCTCGGTACATCCGGCGTGGGCCCGGTACGTTGTTCGGCCCCACGTTGCGGTACAGCTGATCCAGCCGCACAGGGAAATCGAAGTTCGCTGGGTTCTCGCGGTACAGCGTGAGCAGCTTGCGGTCTGACTTCTTGAAACAGCCGATGCAGTTGCCCTGGTGCTCGGGTATCCGTAGATCCCAGTCGAAGCCCTCGAAGAAGGCGAGCACGTCGTCCTTGGTTGAGGGGATCATGTCCACCAGGGGATAGATGATCCTGGCCGCTTCTGCGCGCTTTGAAACTCGGCGCATCTCATCGGCGCGGATGCCAATGGCAGTTGCCGTGCCCGCCCAGCCGATTGACGCGAAGTAGTCGTTGATCGGGTTCAGCTTCAGTTCCCGAGTGCAGTGGCTGAATGTCTGGTTCGGCAGACCGTAAGCGGCCACCACGGCCTCAAATGGCTCCCCGTTGCGACTGGCCGTCTCATAGGTCACCACGCGATGGCCGCTGGATTTTCCAAGCTCGCGGCGCGGTACGGCCTCGACCCAGGCCACGCCCAGGTCGTAACGCTTGTCCACTTCGTTGACGAATCGCAAGGTATCAGGGTGCTCCCAACCGGTATTTGCGAACACAAAGCGCATGTCATAGCAGTCGGCCATGTGCTGCCGCAGCCAAATGCTCATGAATGCACTGGTCCGGCCGCCGCTGAAAGAAACGCGCAGGCGTGGCTTCATTGATAGGGCTCCAGAAAGCAAAAAGCCCGCTCTTCAAGGCGGGCTGGTTGGTGGATGGTTGAATGAGGCTTTCAACCTCAGGAAACAACAATGCGTTTTTCGAGAAGCTCTCTAATTCGTACTGCTGCGTTGACCGTGGTTGCAGCAGGAGTTGCTGCGCTGTATGGCTGCGCTGTCTCGGTGCCTAAAGGCCTACAGCCTGTGACTGGCTTTGATGCCAAGCGCTACATGGGAACTTGGTACGAACTGGCCCGCATAGAGCACAGTTTTGAAAAAGGTCTGACTCAGGTCTCTGCGCAGTACAGCCTTAACGATGATGGCACCGTGGCCGTGGTCAATCGAGGCTATGACGCATCGAAGAAGGAATGGCGTCAAGCCAACGGCAAGGCGCAATTCCTGGGCGATCCCAGCATCGCGGCGCTCAAAGTGTCTTTCTTCGGTCCGTTCTACGGTGGCTACAACGTGGTGGGTCTGGATGACCAGTACCAGACGTCTTTGGTGATTGGCAACAGCCTTGACTACTTCTGGCTGCTTTCCCGAAGCAAGATCATTCCTGAGCAGCACTTTAGGCGATTGCTGGAGAAGGCCCAATCGCTCGGTGTGGACCTGAGCCAAGTCCATGTTGTCCCACAGTAGCGAGACAATTTTCAGCTCCAGAGAATGAGAAAAGCCCGCTCAGTGGCGGGCTGTGATCTTGTAAATATGTGCCTGTTAGTGGCGGCAGGGAGGTGGGTGACCTTGCTCCTCTTTGAGGTTTCAAAAAGGGCGCGCCGCAGCTTCAGCAGCACTTGGCGGCATTGATTCTGTCATGTCGATGCTGTTCATAAAAAAGCCCGCACGAGGCGGGCAATGGCAATTGGGTGGAGGGACCTCTAGGTCTTGTTTCGGCCGCGATAGTCGAGGTCGGTCGCTGAGTAGTTCTCGCGCTTGCGCCAGTCCATCTGTACAGGGCCGGCATGTTCGGGAGGATAGGTGATGCGCTCTTTCTCCCGGCTGAGCTCCCATCGCTTGGCCTCCACAACATGGTGGACGGCCGACTTTTTAGTTGTGCTCATTGCAAGGCTCTCGCTAAATTTCCAAACAGTTGCCCCACGGTACAGGCTTACTGCAGACAGGTCTATTGATTTCTTTTTCGAGGGGTATCGTTCGACCGCCTCCAAGGACCGCGTCCTTCAGTGAAGCTGAATGTTGTGATTCCAAGGTCTTTCAATTCACCTATACTGGTTTCACTCGCTGTTTAGGCCGTTCGCCCCAACAGTGCCTGTCTGACACCATTGCCGCCCCTTGGCCGCAGGTAGCCGCTCTTCTCGCAAAGCACGCGGTGGTCACTCCCCTCTAGGCGAACTCACCAGATCCTGAACATCCTTATGGATCTGCGTTGCCCCCTGCATTCACAGCGGGCCTTCCCTATCTCACTTGATGGTCTGCGCAATCGTGCGTGCGGCCGTCCGATTTCATGCTGCACAAAAACATTACAGAGCAGATTGGCCGCTACGTGGTCACACCTCTGACACAGCCGAGCACCAGCGGCCAATTCCTGGCTGCCGTTTCCATTCGCCGCGGTGCATATGACCGCGTCATTCGATTTGTTCCCCAGTTTTCTAACGAGTCGCTTGCCTCTAACTATGCCCTGACTGAAGGGCGAAACATGGTGTTGAACCAAAGGCTGAACTGAGCGGCTGAATCCTTCACTCACAGGAGACACTTTGGCTAAAGAAGAACTAATCGAGATGTTGGGCCGAGTTGACGAAGTACTGCCAGATGCGCGATTTCGCGTGACTCTGGAAAACGGCCATCAGCTCATTGCTTACAGCGGCGGAAAGATGCGCAAGCATCGTATTCGTGTGCTGGCTGGTGACAAAGTGACCGTCGAAATGTCGCCCTACGACCTGAACAAAGGGCGTGTGACCTTTCGCCATCTTCCTCCTCGTACTGGTGCTGCTACTGGGGCCAAACCTGCCTTCAAGCGCCGCCGCTGACCCTTATCAATCTTGTAACCGCTCATCGCTGACATGCGTGAGCAATCTTTGAAAGAACACAATGCAATCCAATCTCTACGTTACCAATCTCGGCTATTCCATCGACAGCGAAGCCCTGCGCACACATTTCGGCTGCTGCGGTGATGTGGTCGCTGCAGACGTCATCATTGATCGCGACACCGGCCGTTCGCGCGGCTTCGGCTTCGTTGAAATGGGCACTCAAGAGCAGGCCCAGAAAGCGATCGAAACACTGAATGACCAGCCGCTTGGCGGTCGCGCACTGGGAGTGGCCTTGGCCCGTCCACGCAAATAATCTTCTTCGATCTGTAAGAAGGGCTCACGCCAAAAGCGTGAGCTTTTTTCTTTTGCCGCCTCTCTTCCCGCAAGAGCAACTCAAGAGACAAGCTTCTTGATTTCCTGAAGCTGAACCTCCAGCCAGCTCTTTGCATTGCCGGGCAGCTGCTTGAAGGATGGCAACGGATCTCTTGGCATCAGTAGGTCCGTTGCAGTACCTTACGGGAAAGGCTTGCTGGTAGTTTTGACCTGCTCCTTCTTAAGGAGTCAGCTCTCTTAGGCAGGCCAGCTGGATTCGCAAGGCAGTGGGTTCACTGCAAGGAGGTCGTGATGGAAACGATAGAGCAGATGGCTGACAGACACATCCGCGAATCCGAAGCTAGCCTGAACCATATCGACCTGCTTATGAAGCGTGCACAGAAAGCGAGCGCAAAGGCGTCTGATCAGGCGGAGATAGAGCGATTGCAAGAGCAGGCGACTAAGCAGCGGGAGAAGCTGGAGCTGCATCTTGCGGCTCTTAAAGAGGCCAGGCAGCAGTCCGATCTGGCGCGGCTTGTGGAAGAGGGAAAGAGCTTCAGGGACAGGCTTGAAAGAATAAGAATGGGCATTGAGCGCTTGCTCTTGTCACTAATTTAGGCTTCTCAGCCCTGCTCTAATAAAGAAGCCCGCTCGATGGCGGGCCCTCTAGATTGGAGATATTTGCTATCTTATTTATGGCAAATTCCCCTGGAAATAGAATGAAGGCTTTTTCAGAAAGCCCCATACCTGTAAGCAAAGTAGCCTGCAGCAATCATGCCAAAGATAGCAAGCGTCAGCATGATTCCTGCAATAGTGTTTCCTGGTTGAAAGCCGGCTAGTTTATTGCCTTCTGTTTTTTGGGATGCGCTCGTTTCCGGCTCTTCTTCTTTTGGCCACGGGAAAAACATGCACTTCAGGTTTGCCCAGAAGCCGTGAACTTTGCGTTGAGAAAGTTCATGCATAAAAACTCCTTACGCCATCCGATCTGGATATACATCCCAACCATGCTCTGCCTCCAGCTGCATAGCATTGGAGGGTTGCGCTGACCTTGCGTCCGGATTGTCGATGTCCACATCGCTATTTTTCATAGGCACATTCGGCGACCGTGCATGGTCATCGTGAGAAATCGAGTGACTGATGATTTCTGGTTGCAGCGCCTGTGGCGCTGGAGCAATAGTGATTGCTAGATCTTCACGTTGCATTAAGTCTCCGGTCTTGTCAGTTGAGCAATCCTCAAGGATTCGCTTTGCTTCAGTGGAAAAGAAAGCAGTTCCGAAAGGGGACTAGGCTTGAGCAAGCACAAGAGGCAGAAGCTCACTTAGATGGTCAATTGACTGCGCCACGTCTTGCCCATCTTTGATTTAGCTCGATTTCGGGCATGCTTGAACTCTGGAGAGTTCAAGCCGCTCAATCGATTTGAGAGCTGTAGGTTTCGGATCTATACAGGCAGGTTATTTGACCAATTGCCTTGTCCCTACGGTACGCCCATTTCATGGAAAAAACCGTTTTAACGCAAACACTTACATAGGAATTGTGAGCATTGATACGTTTGCAACTATGGCATTTAGAGCTAGCAATAGGCAGGATCATCCGTACGCTCAAGCGACTACCTTCTTGATTTCCTGGATCTGGCCATTAAGCCTTCACTGCCTACTCTTTGCACTGCTGAGCAGTAAGTGAGTTGATAGAGCCTAGTCATTTGCTGGCGCTGGACTCCTAGGCGGGCGGCGTCAAAAGCGTGCGCTTGCCGCTGCCATCCATGCGCGACACCAGTCCCTCGGCCTGCATGCGCTCCAGCAAGGCGGCGGCCCGGTTGTAGCCAATCAACAGCTTGCGCTGCACATAGGAGATGCTTGGCTTCCGGTCCTTGCGCACCAGTTCAACGGCCTCGGCATAGAGCGGGTCCGGACCGTCGCCAGCAGCTTCGCAGTGCGGGGCGGGCGCGGTCCTGGCAGTGCTTGCTGGCAGAGTTTCCGCAGCAGGCGCGTTCTGAAGCGATGCGGGCAGGTCGCCCAGGCGGGTGCGGCCTTCGCCGCCCAGTGCTTCGATCAGATCCGGAATCAGGCGCGACAGCTCGCCGGTGGCAATGGCCACATCGGTGTCGAAGCCGCTGTCGTCCTTGCTGTTGCCGTCCATGACTGCATCCAGCAGCGCGATGTTCTTGATCTGCAGGCCTTCTGTCAGGACAAAGCTCACACGGTCGTCCCAGGTCATCGCCAGCTTGGTGGGCAGCTTGCCTTGCTCGATGTGCTTGCGGACCTCATCAATATCCAGCGGGTGGCGGGCGTAGCGCACGATGGCCTTGGACTCGTCGCATGCTTTCAGTTCTGTCTCGCGGTCAGCGCTGAAGCCGGCGGGCGGCTCCTGTGTCATCAGCCAATGCGCCATGGCGGCCTGCGGGCTGGTCTGGGTGTCCAGCAGGGCCAGGGCAAAGCCGGGCAGGCCTTTGACCAGCAGCGTTACCACTTCATCGGCGCGGCCCTGGACGCTCGTGTCCAGCACTAGCGTGCGCGCCTGGGGGTCAATCCAGACCCACATGCTGCCTTGCTTGGTGAAGGCCATGGGTAGCAGGTCCAGCTTGGCCTCGTCCTTGAGGTCGCGCTTTTCCTTCTTGCCGGGCTTGCGGCCTTCGGTCTTTTCGATGTGCTCGGCCTTTTCGTTGACCTTGCGATTGAGCACGCTGGCCGGTAGCACCTTCGCCTCGGTCATGAAGCGCATCACCCATTGGCCGGCCACGGATTCGACCAGCGGGCCATGAGCCTCGCCACGCGGCGGAACCCAGCCCACGGAACGCTCCTGTGTGGCGCCGCACTCCTCAAAGACTGTCTTTTGCAGGGCATCCTCCAGCGCCTGCAGATCGCCTTGCCAGCTCTTGGCAATGCGGTAAATGATCATGCTCTTGAACATCTGAACTCCAGAAATAGAAAAAGCCCGCTGATTGGCGGGCTCTGAAGTGGAGAGAGTGGAGGCCGTTAGTGGCCGCAAGGAAGTGGTTGACCTTGCTCTTCTTTGAAGTCTTCAGGAAGAGGCGCGCCGCAGCTTCCGCAGCGCTTGTCGGTGGTGGTATTTGTCATGCTGGTGATACTCATAAAAAAGCCCGCTCAATGGCGGGCAAAGGCAATTCTGTGGAGGCTCTCTAAATCTTGCTGCGGCCTCGGTAGTCGAGGTCGGTGGCGGAGTAGTTTTCTCGCTTGCGCCATTCCATTTGCACCGGGCCGGCATGTTCCGGAGGGTAGGTGATGCGCTCTTTTTCGCGACTGAGCTCCCATCGCTTGGCCTCCACGACATGGTGAACGGTTGATTTTTTAGTTTTGGTCATTGGTGAGGCTCTCTGTAAATATCCGAACGCTAGGCCCACAGTACATGGTTAATCCTTAGTGGTCTATCAATTTATTTTTTGAAGGCTTTGATGTGAGGGACGTCAGGCCGGGAGAGCGGAAGATTTCCAACCAAAGGTCTTTCGGTTCACCTATACTGGCCTCACTCGCTGTTAAGGCCGTTCGCCCCAACAGTGCCTGTCTGACACCAATGCCGCCCCTTGGCCGCAGGTAGCCGCTCTTCTAGCAAAGCACGCGGTGGTCACACCCCTCTAGGCGAACTTCCCAGATCCTGAACATCCTCGCGGATCTGCGTTGCCCCCTGCACTTAGCACGGGCCTTCCCTATCTCATTTGACGGTCTGCGCAATCGTGCGTGCGATCGTTCGCTTTCATGCTGCACAAAAACACTACAGAGCAGATTGGCCGCTACGTGGTCACACCTCTCACCCAGACTGACGCAAGTGGTCAATTCACTGCTGCTGTCTCTATTCGTCGTGGTACTTATGACCGAATCTTTCGGTTTATCCCGCATTTTTCTGATGAGTCGCTTGCCTCTAAATATGCTTTGGCTGAAGGCCGGAGCATGGTGCTTGGCCACCAGCTGAATTGAGCTGCATCATTTTTCAACCCTCAGTAGAAGCTTTGGCTACTGACTAATCTTCACCAAAGCACTCTCGTGGTTCTCTTGGGAATCATCTTTCGCTCTGAAAAATAAGTAGCGAAATTCATTTAGAAGGTACTGTATGCAAAGCAATCTCTACGTCTCCAATCTTGGCTATGGCATCGATCGCGAAACACTAAAATCACATTTTTCAAGCTGTGGGGATGTTATTTCCTCTGAAGTCATAATGGATCGAAATACAGGTCAATCGCGCGGCTTCGGCTTTGTTGAAATGGGCACTGCTGCCCAAGCAAAAACAGCGATCGACTCCCTGAATGATCAGTCATTGGGTGGTCGAGTTATCTCAGTATCTCTAGCCAACACACGCAAGTAATTTTTACTTGGCGTAAAAAAGCCCACATCTGTAAAGGTGTGGGCTTTTTGCATTTTTAAATTGTCGAGCTCAACGCTCTTCTTTGACGCACTTCACAATATTTTCGCTGACCCAAATGGCTGTCATTCCTGGGCAATGCCAGGCGCTAAGCGCTGAATTTTTGAATGCAGCAGTTGTTTCCTCAAACTTCTTTCCCGATTCGGGCTTACAGCCTCCCATG
Organism: Comamonas sp. A23; assembly: GCF_004522605.1. Taxonomy (NCBI): domain Bacteria; kingdom Pseudomonadati; phylum Pseudomonadota; class Betaproteobacteria; order Burkholderiales; family Comamonadaceae; genus Comamonas; species Comamonas sp. A23. The sequence goes on along the minus strand of NZ_RSDT01000023.1, from coordinate 9,448 downwards.
ACCAGGCAAGTCAGCAGAACCGCCGAGGCGCTCAAGAAGAATCCTGCCCTCCAGAGGAGGTGGTTCCTACTGCTTCGCCTCTTGGGTAGGTACTCAAGCTGGATTGGTGGCTTTGCCATACGCTTCAGTCTATGTTGATGGATGCGAACGCAACGGCCGCTATTGCACCCTTTGGCGCCTTAGAGCTCGCATGTTGATGACCTCCAATGGACGTCTGCGTAGCGAAGGCAAAAGCTCTGTCTGAAGACAGACTATTGCAATGAATTTTTCAATGCCTATTCTCTATCCTTATGCGCAAGAAGAGCGAAAAGACTTCCTGCAAAAAGGTCATGTCATGCCCAATCTAAGGTTGCTCTTTCAGGCATTGCACGGTCTTCTCGTCCAGCCACTCGGCATGCATGCCCGGGCAGGCGAACTCATCGCGCAGGCTTTGGGTGAAGGTTTTGGGTTCATCGGCTTGGGCATCAGGCGCGGACAGCCAGGCTGCGAGAAGCAGGGCGCCAACGATGACCAGCAGGGAGTCGACAATCGTCTTCAGCATGAGTCTCTCCTGTCAGTTTTCAAGGTTGAATGCTCAGAGGGGCCAGGCTTCTGGCGTGAGTGCGATCACCACGGCCGCGCCGACCAGGCAGAACAGGCCAAAGCCGGTGAGAGCCCATTGCGCGGCTATCAGCAGCTTTGTCGCAGGGGTATGGGGTGTCGATGAATGCATGGAATCTCCTGAGGGCAAAGAAAAAGCCCGCGAGCGGTTGCTGCGGGCCTGGATAAAGAGCCGGTGACCTTTCGGGTCTGCCTGAGGAATGGTTCAGAGAGGGAGGGAGGAGATAAACCCCAGGCCCGGCTGGAAACTAGAATGGGTCATCAGACTGGAGGTGCTTCATGACCCAGGAGGAATCTGGCGCATTCGCTGCGCTGTCGATGATCTTGACCGCAGTCGTCAAGGCGCTACCGCGCGAGACTGCCCATCAAGCGGCGAGAGAGCTGCGCGCTGCACAGCTGGATGCTAAGCATCAGGACGGACCTGATAGAACGGATCCCGAGTTCAGGCTTGGCCGCGATCACTTGGTGAATGCGTATCGCGAGCTTCTCAATAACGTGGCCGAGGGCAACGTCTACCTTGTCGGTGGTGGGAAGAAGTAAACCTGACTTGCCATCTGGTGTGACCACTGTCGCCACGACGCAAAGTGCCGCGTTCCTAATTGCCGCCCGCCCAGGCCTATTCCTGAACTGCCGTACCTGCTCGAGTGGTCACACCGGATGGCACTGACTTTGGTGCAAAAAAGCCACCCTGCGGAGGGTGGCTTAAAGAGGCTTCTCTCACACCTGAGTAGCTGCGCTCATTCAAAGACATCAATTAAGGTGAATACTTTCACCAATTGCAGACGTTGTCAGTATTTTCTATTGGTTGAAGCAAATTAATACAAATTTGCTATTTTGATGGGCCCGCTTCAGCCCTGCTGGGAAAGGCGCATGTGAGGCCGAGGCCGGTGAGTGCCTATTGCGCGGCAAGCAGCGGCTTTGGAAGGAATAGCGGCTGGAGTCGATTGCACGCAAGCTCCTGTGGGAAAACAAAAAGCCCGCGAGCGGTTTGCTGCGGGCGCGAATAAAAAGCCGGTGACCTATTTGGTCATGCCTGGGCAAGTTGAGGAAGTGAAAGGAGTCTGTGACCCCAGGCCCGGCAAAAACAGGTACGTGACGCAAATTTTGCCCAAAGAGAGTCACGGAATCAATATGTACGTGGGCTCACAAACCATCTGGCGTGACCACTGTCGCCACGACGCAAAGCGCCGAGTTCGTGACTGCCGCCAGCTCAGGCCCATTCCTGAACTGCCGTACCTGCTCGAGCAGTCACGCCAGATAGCCCCCGCTACTTTCCCGGGGTGGTCATGATGGGCACCTAAGACCGGTGCGATTACCCTCTTGCAGTATTCCAGCCAGGCCCTTGCAAGCCTGGTTTGTAATAACCGGGGAGCCGACCCCCGGCACCATCAAGAAAAAGAGCGGATTAGCCAACTCCACCCACGTTGCAGTTTTTCATTGCCGCGCTCTTTCTTGATGGCCCCGCTATAGCCCTGCGGGAGAGGGCGCATGTATGGCACATGTTGGCTTAATGCTCACATCTCAAGATCTCTGGGCACAAAAAAGCCACCGTAGAAGGTGGCTGTTGAGAATGAAGCCACGTAATCGTGGGGGCTGTCGAGCACTCTTGCTACCAGTATCGATAGCTATGGCGCATGCGCGATTGCCTCTCCTCTTGTCTCCTCTTGTCTTTTTCAGGAGGTCCGCACTGTTCGATGTTGGGTGGACTGGGGAGTGGCTCGCCTCTGGCGAAGACTCGTCGGACTGTTCTCCAAACCTTCAGGAATGAAGATGGGATGCGGCTTACTGACATATAGACCTCCGGACTGACACGCGCGAGCTACGGGCTCGCTGCATCTCCGTGTGGTGCTGTCACGCCTTGTCGTTGACAGCAGGTGCTTCGGAGCTGGGCTGTGGGGCTTTTGGCGTCGGTGCGAGTGGTGGATCGAGACTGGGTTCGATGGGTTGAATCTTTGAAATCGGCTCGAGGAGCATCACCCACATATCACGCCAGAACTCGGACTGACGTTTGTAGCCAAGTAGTGAAAACATATAGACCTCCGGTCAGATGCTTGCTCAAGCGGCAGAGATTTTGTTGAGGACCGCTTGCAGCAAAAGGCGGTTCGTTTTTTTGCGCAGCATCTGCTCAGGAGATTCCTCCTGCAACTGTGCATCCGTTTGAAATGGCGTGTGAAAGATTCGGTCGTCATCCGCCACGTTCCGGGAATCGACTTCCTGTTTTACGTCGGGACATCGGGAGCGGATGCTGAAGATGGTTTTGTCAATGAAAGACATATAGACCTCCGGTCTATGCTGGCGATCCAAGAGAGACCGTCTCACACCACAGTACTCCTTTTAATGCCCTTAAACGGCGCGCCTAAAGCTCACGTCAGGAATGAACTGCGGGGCCTCATTCGCAGTCGCTTTTCCAACGAAAAAGCCACCTTGAAAGGTGGCTCAGGATCCGGACTTCTTGCTCTTCAGGCTCAAGCAGCCGTTGAGTCAGGCCTTGTCCGTGGTTGCCTCTGCATGGTGCGCGGGCTGCTGCGCTTCAGGCTTGGTGGAAGGCTCTTGTTCGAAACTTGAAGGGCTTGGCGGAAGCTCTGAGATGGGCTCAAGAATGATCGACCACATGTCGCGCCAGAACGCGACATATCTTTGATACACAAGGAGTGGGAACATATAGACCTCCGGTCTAAAGCTGCAAATCAAGAGGACTTGCATGCACCCACATTACGCTTTTAAAAGACCTTAAACGGCGCAAGCAAAAGCCACCCGGAGGTGGCTGGTGTGCTCGCGTTGAGGCGGTTGCTCAAGGCATCTGGGACAAGCCTGAGTGAGAAAAGTAGCTCTTTTTTTCGCTACTGCTTGCGTTGCTGCTGCTGCTCTTCCTCATTCTTTTCTTTCGGGACGCGAGGTTTGCCTTGTTGCTGCGGAGCTGGGAGCCCGTCGGTAATAAAAAACATCAGCTTCAAGGTGTCCAAAAAGGATGGGGTGGAGATGGGGATGGGGTTACCTGACAAATAGACCTCCGGTCTAAGGCGGCTGGTCAAGATTGACTGCCTTGTCCCACAGTACTCTTTTAAATGACCTTAAACGGTGCCCTCGAAAAATAGACGCTAGCCAAGTTGTCGCAGCTGTGGTCGCGCTCACTCGATGAAGCCAAGGTCGCGCAGTGCTTCAGTCTCCTGGGTGTACTCAGCGTCCTCGATCAGCAGCACACCGTCAGGGCCATAGATATTGCGCTGGGGCGCGCCCATGACTTGCTCAATGCGCTCGACTCTGTAGCCGTGTCGCTCCCAAATTTCGGTGGTGTTTATGCGTGTCATTGGTTCACTGTATCCAAACCGGAGCCCTGCAAGCAAGGCTTTGGTTTGAACCCCGGATGCGCTCCGGGGGCGGCGCATATCTCCCACTGTCACTGGCTTGCGCTTCGCTCTGGCAGCTTTATGCAGATCACTATCTGCGCCGGTTTGCACCATCCACCGCTTCGGGGCGGCAGAGTCGCGGCGCGTTCCGGTAAGTCATCGGGGCGCAGCGTGTCTCGCGACGTGCATTGAATCTCTGGCTTTTTAAAGACCCGTGGCGCGCGGCTCGATCACTTGGCACCCATCGCTTTGCTGCGACGAATGCATTCTACAAGTGTAGATTTAATAAAGTCAACAACTGTAGAAATTTGTGTTGAATTTTTTTGTAGACGCAGCAGGGTTCCAATGCGGATCCAAATCACACAGACGAAAAAAAGCCCGCTCAGGGCGGGCTGGTGTGCGGGAGAAGTGGGGCTACTGCTTGCCTAACTCGTCAAGGGCTTCTTGCAGTAACTTAATCAGTCCCTCCACGTCCTCACGAGACATATCAATCCAGGCGGTTGAAACGGGCAGGCCCGACGAGGTTTTGGCGGTGTGCTTCACGCCGATCAACGGCTGCCCACTCACAACACGAGTGCGGATGTTGGTGGACTGAAGGCGGGGTGCGGGTGCTGTCATGCGGAGATGGTGCCATGAAAAAGTCCTCACTTGTGGAGCTGTCACAGATTGCAGACAGCAGCCTGAAGGAGGAGCATTTAGGTATCACGCACTTCAAGGAGAGCGGCGATGTCTACCCTCATGACACAAATGGTTGGCCTGTGGATCCTGGCCGTGCTTGTGGCCTGGGTGATCAATGAGATCCGGGACGACTGGCGGACGTAAAAAAGCCCGGTCGGGGCAGGCTGTCTCCGTTTGCCCGTGAGTACTCACAGTGAGACTGTGAGTCTATCAACGCACTTCGAGGAGAGCGACGATGTCCTTGGTCATGACTCAGTTCTGGGTTCAGCAGTTGATCATCCTACTGATGGCCTGGGTGGTCTATATGACCATCGAGTATTGGGTGTGAAAAAGCCCACGCGAGGTGGGCTTCTTGAGCGCGATCGTCTGCCTAGGCTGGGTTTAATTCAGCGGCATCAAAAGCAAGTGGTGGTAGCTCTGAAGGAACTGGATCGATCTTCTGCAGACCTATCCCCTCTATGCTCACAAACCCAGTGGGAGCTACTTCTGCAGGTGTTGGGCCGAAAGCACCTGCGCCCAGCCTGAAGTTCACGCTGAGCGTCCAAATTCCATCGTGAATGTCGGCCTCTTTGAGCATCAACGTGACAATCTCTTTGTGGTCAAACGAGTAAGAGCTTGCATTTTTAGCCATGTGAAATTTCCATGAACATCTTGGGTTCGGGAGCTGCAGTGATCATTAAGTTGCTAGCAGACGAGCTAACTTCTCGAAATTTCATGGTGGGGATCACTCGAAGATCGTTCGTTGATCTTCCATGCACTGCTGAAAAATTATTTTGGTAGAAGAAGTACAGGTTGCTTTGTACTGCTTTATGCAGTTCGTAGGCTAGGCGCCGCATACCGTCTTGTTGACCTAGGTAGCTTGCAAGTGCGTTGCCAATGAACTGGTTGAGACTTATGCCCTCCAGATCTGCTCTTTCAGCCGCAAGCTGATGAAGCCGTCTGGAGACGCGCAATGCAATCTTTCCACTTGCGCCTTCATAGTCAAGCGGTGGGCTTACGGGATAGCCGTTTGCATGAGCTGAACGCATCCAGCTCAAAGCGGCACTTTCGAGATTGCTCAATGCCTCTTCTGCGGAATCACCTTCTGCAATGCAGCCAGGAAATTCATGAATTGTTGCTGTGTATCCACCTGAAGGGTCGGGGCTCAGACGGCGCACATAGCGTTCATCCAGTTTTGCAGAATCCATTGATGGTTTTTTAGCTGTAGTTGTTACGTCACTCATCATCAGCCTCATCTTTTTCAAGTTGATCGTGATGCATTTCCCATTCATCCAGATCGGAAAGAAGTTGATCAATGATGCTCCGTGCGGTACCCGCCTTCAACCCCGCTGAGTGATGCGGAATCGAGAGTGGAGGGCTTAGCTCAGGCTCTATCTCTCTTACCCAATTAGGCTCTTTTCCTCTGGAATCAAGTTGTCGGCCAACAGCCTTAGCATATGACTCCAGCACTCTACTTGGATAAGAGGTGTAGTTCTGGCGCATCTGCTTCAGTTCTCTCCGTAGACCGGAGATCTTATCTTTTTTCATGGATGATAGCGCCAGTGATATCACTTAAGATGCATAAACACTGTGGAAGTTCCCTTCTTTTGTCGCTCTTCTCAGCTACCTAGGATGTGTCCCAGTTCGTTGAAGTGCTCACGAATCGGGTTGTTCAGGAGATTCTGCAGCAGCGGGACTCGATGAAGACGCGAATGGCTTGCTCCATAGTTGTTTACATACAAAAACACCCTCGAGTCCTCCCCACTGAGCCAGCTACTCGGCAGACGCTCACAGCCTCTTACCATTCCAGGCCCAGACCACTCGGCCCACTACATCTACCTGGTGATCGCCATTGAGTGTTTGCACAGTCTTTGCGCTGGGGTTGTCGCTTGTCACCTGCAGCTTGCCGTCAAAGGTCGGGGTGACACGCTTGATGAAAGTTCGATCATTCGCCCGCAAAACATAGACGCCTTCACGTGAGCTGGGGTCTCGAGCATTGAGCCCAGTATCTACGAGCAGGACATCACCGTCTGTAAAGGTTGGGTGCATGCTGTCCCCGTAGGCATGGATGAAGCGCAGCTCTTGCGGGTTCTGAGGTCTGATTTGTTGGTTGATCCAGTGTGGGGATAGCGCCAAGTCTCCAACGATGACATCCGACTCCAGCAACTCCGAGCCCGGACCCATGCTGCCGCAGTTGGACAGCACAGGAACAATGACTGCATCCGGAGCGTGATACATCGGAACAGCACCGTATGCCGCCATGTCTATCTCACGCGTAGTAGTAGAAGAGGGCGGCCCCTCCAGCAGCGATACGACATCCAAGTCACGGGATTCGTCTTCGAGCATTTCCACGCTCATACCCAAACCACGGGCAATCAGGGTTGCGAACTTTGAACGACTGCTGTCTCGATTCTCAAGTGCGGAGATTGTTCCAACCTCCACTCCAGAACGCTCGGAGAGCTGCTCAAGGGTGAGTCCTGCTTTTTCTCGGTAGTGACGAATACGGGTGCCTAGTGCCATAGCGGCCGATCATTGAACATTTGTTGAATTGGTACAAATACAGTTGTTGAATTGATCTATCTACAACTGTAGAATTTGTGTCATGAACGCAATTACTGAAGCCATTAACGGCGCAGGAGGTCCAGCCAAGGTCTCGCGCGCATGCGGGGTATCTGTCCAGGCGGTTTGTTTTTGGCGCGATGGATTGCGCACCCTCCCAGCAGATCAATGCATCACTCTTGAAAAGCTGAACCACGGGCGCATTCGTTGCGAGGACTTGCGCCCTGACGTCGACTGGGCATACCTACGCACCATTCAGTCGCCCCAGGAGCTGGCGCTGCCATCCACCTCAACCAAGGAGGTGGAGTGATGTCACTTATCGAAGACTTGGGCTTTACAGGCGGGACAGGCAAGTCCGTTGTCGGTACCCATGACCCAAGTGCGCTGGAGCACAACAGACCTGCCAATGGAGAAGCAGGGCTGGCAGACATAGTGGGGCGCCTCATCGATTCCTGGCTCTGCGGCCCCAGCGGGGTTGTTGGCGGGATTGCTGCGCAGCGCAACCGCACCGCTAGCGAGCGTGACCAGCGTGTATTTGCCGCGCTCATCGATGGTTGCCTTCAGTTCCAGATTTTCCTTCTGCACCTTGGCCAGATCCGATTGGAGCTGCAAAAGAGCGGTGTTGTGGGCGAGGAGACCCTCCTGCGCCTTGAGCAACTGCTCCAACAGGGCTGCGGTTTTCTCGTTGATGAGCGCGGTGTCGCGCATCGCGCTCATCCCCTTTGCGATGTCGCGGGCAGCGGAGATTGATCCTGCGATGCCACCGATTGCTGTCCAGTCCATTTGCATGCTCTCCATGAATCACAACATTACTTTGTCCATCGCCACCGCTGGCTTTGGGGCTGCGGTGCGGCCATCCACCTGTACCAAGGAGGTGGGCAATGAATAGTGCGAAGTTGCCCCGCGTGGATTTTGTTGCCGTGCGAGACGGAGACCACTCGGCCCTGCTGACCGCCGTTACAGCAACTGCTGCGCGCTGGTTCAGCATGGCTGATTCCCATATTGCATTTCAGCATCATGCATCGCACGTCGCTCGTGAAGAGGGAACAGCCAAAGCCGGGCTTCTAGCCGCTGCGATGGATTTGCGCGCGCTACTGACTCAGTGCCCTGATGGTCGGCAGGCCTTGCGTGATTTCGGTTTTGAGCCAGTCTTTCAGCACGTCGAAAGTGAATGACATGGATGGCTTCATCACGTTGTCCTTGGCCTTTTTCCACAAGGTATCGCTTCTCACTGCATCTGCGAACTCGCATCCACTCCACGTGAGCCTGAACACAAAAGCTACGGCGCTTTCGTCCATGTATTCGTTGACTGCGGCATGGACTAGCCCAGCTTCTTTCATCCAAATGACGTGGAGAGAGAAGACGTCTTGCTCTACACCGTCCAGTCCATCCAGTGTCTCGTCCATTGGTAACTCTTCCGCTGCAAGCGCAATACGCCGGATCAAGTCCATATCCCGCTTCATGTCTGCCCTCCCTGTGGCTGTTGGTAATGGTTTGGAAGCCACCAGCATAGCCCAGGGTGCGGCGGGCACCTTTTCCTCTCTTCTGGCCTGTTTTCGTTTGCATGCAGGCAGTGTCTTTTTCTGCGGCACAGCCCGCAACGTCCTTTTTCTCGGAGTCCGGACGACATGAATGCTCTTGATGCATTGCGACGCATGGTCGCCAACTACCCAGGCGGCCGCGCTGCTCTTGCTGCCCGCCTGAACAAATCCGACGAAGTTCTGCGCAAGGAGCTGAGCGGCGTGTCCCCAAGCCACAAGATGGGCCTCTCTGACGCTGAAGAGATTGCGTCTATGTGCCGTGAGGCTGGTAGCGCAGAAGCGCATGCCTTGGGCACGGTCTTCTCATTCAACGCCGGCATGCTGGCGCTGCCCGAAGCGCAGCCAGGCGCTGAAAAGTGCCTCTCCAAATCTGCAGCCATCGCTGTGCGTGAATGCGCAGACGTTCTGATGGCCACCACGATGGCGAAGGCAGACAACAACGTCAGCGACAACGACAAGCGCGTCGTGCAGCGCGAAATTGCTGAGGCTGTGGCCGCGTTGCTCGCCGTTCAGCAGTCTCTGGATGCAGAGCACGCCGCAGATAACGCGAGGTCTGGACAATGAGCAAGCTCCCATGGTTCCGCACCTATACGCGGATGGTCGATGACGACAAGCTAAAGCTGCTGGCCTTTGAGGATCGCTGGCACTTTGTGGCCTTGCTGTGCCTCAAGGGCGAGGGGCTGCTGGACAAGGGCGATGCACCTGCGCTGCTGATGCGCAAGGTCGCCGTGAAGCTGGGCCTGG
>NZ_RSDT01000022.1:0-23208 GCF_004522605.1 Comamonas sp. A23 | reverse complement strand
CGACCTCGATCGAGTCGACCCGGGCCTCATCCAGCGCCTGGGCAATCTGCCTGGCCTGCTCCACGCTGTACTGGTGACGAATGGCGTGGCTGCCGTCGCGCAGGGTCACGTCGGAGATGTAGATTTTTTTGTTCGGATTCATGGTGTGTCGTCTCCTCAGGCAGCAACGGCGTGATTCGCCAGCATGCGCTCGGCCATATGCTCGGCGGTGCGCAGTCCGGCACTGGTCATGATGTCCAGGTTGCCTGCGTAAGCGGGCAGATAGTGGGCGGCTCCTTCGACTTCGAGGAAGATCGAGGTCTTGAGGCCCGTGAGCGCATCGCCCACGCCGGGGATGCGGATCGGGGTGTCGATATGGTCGAACTGCACCTTCTGCTTCAAACGGTAGCCTGGGACGTAGGACTGAACAGCAGCAGCCATGCGCTCCACCGACTCGGCAATCGCTGCCTCGTCGGCCAACTCGCTCAGGGTGTAGACCGTGTCGCGCATGATCAGGGGCGGCTCGGCCGGGTTCATGATGATGATGGCCTTGCCCTTGGAGGCTCCGCCCACGACCTCGATCGCCTTGGAGGTGGTCTCGGTGAACTCGTCGATGTTGGCACGGGTGCCGGGGCCGGCACTCTTGCTGGCAATCGAGGCAATGATTTCGCCGTAGTGCACCTTGGCCACACGAGAGACTGCGGCCACCATGGGGATGGTGGCCTGACCGCCGCAGGTGACCATGTTCACATTCGGCGCATCCAGATGTGCTTCGCCATTGACCACGGGAATGCAGTACGGGCCGATGGCCGCCGGCGTCAGGTCGATCATGCGGATGCCGGGCTTGAGGCTGCGCAGGAAGGCATCGTTCTTCACATGTGCGCCGGCGCTGGTGGCATCGAACACAAAGTCGATCTCTGCAAACCCGGGCATGCGCGTGAGGCCTTCCACGCCTTCGTGGGTGGTGGCCACGCCCATGCGGGCGGCGCGGGCCAGACCGTCGGAGTTGGGGTCAATGCCGACCATGGCGCCCATCTCGATGTTCTTGCCATGGCGCAGGATCTTGATCATCAGATCCGTGCCGATATTGCCGCTGCCGATGATGGCGGCCTTGAGTTTGCGCGTCATAGCGTTTACCTTCAGAGAAAAATCAGTCGATACCAGCTCCGCTGGACTGGATCAGCGGTGCCCAGCGTGCGATCTCGCTGTGGATGAATTGCTTGAATTGCTCCGGGGTTTGCGGATAGGCCAGCATGCCCTGGCTTTCGAAGCGTTTCTGTATGCCCGGGTCCTGCAAGGCTGCGACCAGGGCACGGTTCAATGTCTGGACCACTGTGGCAGGAGTTCCGCTTCGCACGGCTGCACCGAACCACACGCCTGCATCGACACCGGACACGCCCAGCTCCGCCATGGTGGGAACATCGGGCAGTTGGGGACTGCGTCTTGCAGAGGCAATCGCCAGTGCGCGCAGCTTTCTGCCTCGGATCAGCGCTTCGGTTGAACTCGTGGGATCGAACATGAAGTCGACCCGGTTTGTCATCACGTCCTGCAGTGCCGGCACCGAGCCTTTGTAGGCCACATGAGACATGCTTCCACCGGTTTTGCTGCGAAACAGCTCCCCCAGCAGGTGGCCGATGGAGCCCAGGCCTTGTGATGCAAATGTCAGGCCTTGCTTGCTGCTGCGGGAAAGCGCCACCAGCTCGCTCAGCGTCCTGACGGGACTGTCGGCCGCAACCACGAGCACCAGAGGAGAGGTGACCAGAGACGTTACCGGCTCGAAGTCCTTGACGGGGTCGTAGGCAAATTTGCGAAATAGCGTCTGGTTGATGGCAAACATGGCGGTGCCAGCCACATACACGGTGTGACCGTCGGCTGCCTGTTGAAGCACGGCGCTGGCCGCAATCTGCCCTCCTGCAGCAGGCTTGTTGTCAACAATCACGGACTTGCCCAGCTGATGGGCCATGTGCTGACCGAGGGCTCGGGCCATGACATCGCTGATGCCGCCGGCGGAAAACGGCAGCACGAGTGTGACGGGCTTGCTGGGAAAGGCCTGTGCCGCGCTGAGGCCTCCGATCGTCAGGCTGCCCAAACCCAGGGCCGACTGCAAAAGAGTTCTACGATGCAAGATTGGCTCCCTGCTCACTCGATCGAAGCGCCGCTGGCCTTGACCAGAGGACCCCATTTGGTCAGTTCCGACTGCATGAAGCTGCCAAACTGGGCCGGGGTTGAGGGGAAAGCCTGCATGCCTTGATCGGCAAAACGCTTGACCACTTCGGGGTCCTTCATGGCCTGGTGGATGGCATCGTTCAGACGTTCAACCACAGCTGCGGTCGTGCCTGTCTTGACCACAGCCCCGAACCACACACCGGCATTCACACCGGGTACTCCAAGCTCGGCCAGGGTGGGGACGTCCGGCATTTGTGGCGAGCGCTTGTCGGCCGCAATCGCCAGGGGCTTGAGCTTCTTGCCCGCCACCAGAGGGGCGGTGGTGATGACCGGGTCGAACATGAAGTCCACCTGTCCCCCCATCACATCCTGCAGCGCGGGTGCCGAGCCTTTGTAGGCCACATGATTGAACTTTCCGCCCACCTTGCCCCGGAAGGTCTCTCCGAGAAGATGTCCGATGGAGCCCATGCCCTGCGAGGCGAAGTTCAGTCCGTCCTTGCGGCTCTTGGCCTGGGCTATGAGTTCCTTGACGCTGGTCAGTGAACTATTGGCAGGAACGACAAGCACCAAGGGCGAAGCAATCAGCGAAGTGACGGGGGAGAAATCCTTCAGGGGGTCATAGGAGAAATTGCGAAACAACGAGGGGTTGATGGCAAACATCTCGGTGGCACCGACATACAGGGTATGGCCGTCGGCCGCTTGCTGGCGCACATAGGCGGCAGCAATCTGGCCGCCACCGCCGGGCCGGTTGTCAACGATGACAGGCTTGCCAAGCTGCTCCCCCATCTTGCTGGCCAGCGCACGAGCCACCGCATCGGTGATGCCTCCGGCCGGGAAGGGGACGACCATGGTCACGGCACGGTTGGGGAAATTCTGCGCGATGGCGGGTGTACCCACGCAGGCAGCGAGCGAGGCAGCACCGGCTGCGAACAATTGACGTCGGTTCCACATGATTTGTCTCCTGAATAATCGTTATGAGCAATGGAAAACGGGGGCGGGGAATGCTTTCGAGAAGATCTAGCCTTCGAACTGCGCGCACACCGAGCCGATGCCGCTGATGCGGGCTTCGAAACGATCGCCGGCATTCACGGCGACCATGGGACCCAGGGCGCCGGTCAGCACGAGGTCGCCGGCTCGCAGCGCCTGGCCGAGACTGGCGAGTCGGCGGGCCAGCCAAACGGCGGCATTCAGGGGATGGCCCAGGCAGGCTCCACCGGATCCGGTGGAGACGACATCGCCATTGCGCGTCATCTGCATCTCGCACAGCTTGAGATCCAGTGCGTTGAGCGCAGTCGGTACGGCGCCCAGCACGACCAGACCGCTGGACGCGTTGTCGGCCACGGTGTCAATGAAGCGGATGTTCCAGTCGGCAATGCGGCTGCCCACGATCTCGATGGCCGGAAGCACATAGGCGGTGGCGCTGATGACATCCACCAGCGTGGTGTCGGGCCGCTCCAGATCCTTGGCCAGTACCAGCGCCACCTCGGCCTCGACCTTGGGCTGAAGCGTCCGCGACAGGGGCACGACCTCATCGTCGCCATAGAGCATGTCGGCGAACAGCGTGCCGAAGTCGGGTTGGTCCACGCCCAGCTGCTTTTGCACGGCAAGGGATGTCAGCCCGATCTTGCGACCCACGATCCGGCGGCCCTGACTCAGTGCATATTGCACATTGGCCAGTTGCACGGCATAGGCGCTGTCGTTGTCGGTGATCTCCTCGCGCAGGGGAGCAATGGGGGTGGCGGTGGCTTCCGCGTGGCGCAGGCGTTCGGCCCAGGCCTGTATTTGCGTGGTGGTCGGCATGGCAGTCATGAAAGAATGAGGATCAGTGGTGCATGAACATCACGCCATAGCCCGCAATGAGCGATGGAATGGCGCGGTAGGTCCGTACCGGACAAGGCAGACGGGTGTTGGCAGGCAGGGCGGACCGCGCCACCAACCAGGTCTTGGACTCATGGGCAGAGTTGCCGGCCGTGGCGCCGATCGAGGCTTCGCTCATCTCACATAGGCCGTCCAGCTGGCCGCTGGCCATGGCGTCCATCCATTGCAGATCCCACTCGGGGTTGAGCGGCTTCATCCAGCTGTCGCCATTGGCCAGAGCCAGACCGGCGGCCTTGACGCGCTCGGTCTTGAGCTTGCGCTCCTGCTCTGTGGGGGTGGAGCGGACAGTAATGCGCTCGCGTACGGCAGGGTCAGGATGGGCCAGTGTCGGGACGGGAGGCTCGTGCGACAGCCCGCCCGAACCAATCAGCAGTGCGCGCAGCGGCAACCGGTCGAGAAAGCTGCCAATGCCTTCTCCCAGTGCCTTGCATCGGGCCATGCGTGCAATACCGGGTTGGGCCACTGCATTCATGAAGATGGGAATGACAGGCGGTGTGTCCATCTCGTCCCCCCACAGAAACTGCAGGGCCTGCGAAAAGCCGTGATCGACCCACATGCGCCGCGACACCGCGATATCGAAATGTTTGTCCATCAGGTGGTCGGCCAGCGCTATGGCCAGTTCTCCTGCCACATTGAGGGGGCCGGCTGGGGACAGATAGTCGCCCACGGCCGTTGCCTGGCTGCCGATGCAGAACGGCGGCATCAGCTCATTGAAGAAGCCGTTGTAGTGATCCGGCCCCAGCAGCACGATGAGTTCTGGCGCGAACTCATGAACGGCCGCGCGCGCCGCAGCAATCGCCTTGTCGATAGCGATCTGATCGTCTGCAGCGACAGGATTGAGACCGAGCAAAGGCGAGTGCGACATGCCAAGAAATGCCCGGCGCGCAGTGGCGATGGCGCTACCACTCATCTTCATGCCTCCAGTGGAGAATGCAGTACCCGGGCCATCTGACGGGTGACAGTGCTGACCTCCTGCGGAGATGCCAGCGCCGCGACAAAGCGGTCCGGGCGCACGAACACCACCGACTTGCCCTGGGCGCTGAACCAGTCCTTGAGGCGGCCTTGTTCGTCGCCGACGGTCAGCACGCCATCGCGGGTTGGCGTTGGATGAAGCAGCTGGCCAGAGGGCATGGCACGAATGAAGCAGGCGCCAAGGCGCTGCCAGAAATTCAGAGCCTCTTCGTCCATGCCATAGCTGGGGTCCGTACCCCAGGCCAGAATGCAGAAATTCAGTCCAACAAAGTCATCCAGCAGGCCAGAGTGGCCATTTGCAGTGGCAACACGAGGCTGAATGAACATCCGGCCTACGGGACTGGACGCTGCCGTCTCCAGACCATGCACCAGACGCCCCACCAGAGACTCCTTCTTTTCCGCCATCAGGCCCAGAAGGCGGCTCAAGGGCGTGTTGCCCGAGCGGTCCAGCAGGCCTGCGAACGGTGTCCTGGCTCCTTGATTGCCGGTGCCCGTGTGGTGCAGCACCACGCCCTGCTCGTAGCGCGGCATGGGTTTGAAGCGCATCTCGGCGAAGTACTGCTTGACTGGCGGCACAGCGTTCAGGGCAAGCATCACCGTGTCGCGTACTTTGGCGGCGGTATGGCTTTCAGGGGCAAAGATGTCACCTGCCACTTCAGACAAATGGATCATGCTGCGGGCATGGTCGCGGCGTTCCTGTTCGTAGCTATCCAGCAGGCTGCTGCTGGCCTCTCCCTTGATGACCATGGCCAGCTTCCAGGCGAGATTGCTTGCATCCCGCATGCCGCTGTTGTAGCCCTGGCCCTGCCAGACCGGCATGATGTGCGCGGCATCGCCTGCCAGCAAGATTCGCCCGACCCGAAACTGCGCCGCCAGCCGTGCGTTGTGCGTATACACGCGCTTGCGGATGTAGTCGACCTTGTCTGGATCAGCGACGACCTTGCGCATCAGCTGGGCAAGATTCTCCGGTTTTGAGAGCTGCTCTTCGGTCTCCCCGGGCATGACCATGAATTCAAAGCGGCGGATGCCATGCGGCAGGGCTGCAGAGACGTAGGGGCGCTCCGGGTCGCAATGCATGTCGATATGAGGGGTTCCCAGGGGGTCATTGCGTACATCAACAACAATCCATTGATTGGGTTTGGTGCGGCCCTCAAAGGGCACGTTCAGCGTGCGACGCACCAGACTGTTGCCTCCATCGCTGGCGACCAGGTACTTGGCGCGCAGTGTGCGCTCTACGCCCTCGGAACTCCTGAGAGTGGCGGTGACGCCAGCATCGTCCTGGGTAAAGCTGTGCAGCTCCTGACCCAGCAGTACCTGGACCTGTTCAAAGCGCTGCAGACCCCGGTACAGGATGTCGTCCACCTGAGGCTGGATGAAGGCATTGCGGCGGGACCATCCGTACTCGTCGGTGCGAGGTTCGATCGAGGCAAAGCACTGGCCGCTGGCGGTGTAGAAGCGCATCCAGTGATGAGGGGTGATGTGTGCCTGTACCTGATCGGACAGACCCGCCGCCTGCAGCGTGCGCAGCGATTCGTCGTCAATGCCGATGGCTCGGGGGTAGTCAATAATCTGCGGCAGCTTCTCTGCCACGATGACACGTACGCCAGCCATCCCCAGAGTGTTTGCCAGTGTCAGCCCTACCGGGCCAGCGCCAATGATCAGGACATCGGCATCGTCTTGACTCGCTTGGTTTTCTTGGGGGGCGTTCATTTTCAGTCTCCGTATTGGGTGAGCGCATCGAGTGCTGTTTTGATAATTGTCAAAACACTCGAGGAGTCTGAAAACAGTGTGCACCTGGTGCACATATTGCTAGGTGCATACCCTTGCTGTCACCGCTTGCGCCGGCTACCAATCAGTTGAAGTGAGACTCGCAAGGTGGGCGTCGGGGTGATGAATGGCAAAGCTGCGCGCGGTTGAGCATCGAGTCGGGAATATTCATTGAGCGCAGCAGCAGAGCACCCGGCGATTGCGCCGTATGGTTTGCGGTATTCATACTTGGGAACTCCCAAGAAATCTTCACTTTTGAGCACAGTCCCATGAATGACTACAAGGATGTACGCAGCTTGTCGCGAGGCCTGGCTCTGCTGCAGGCAATGAATAGAGCCCCTGGCGGCATCGCTTCAACCACGGCACTGGCACAGGCATGCGATATTCATCGCACCACCGTCAAGCGATTGATGGAGACCTTGCGGGCGGAGGGTTTCGTGCGCAGGGGTGAGAAAGACGGGCAGTACTACCTGACTTTTGCAGTGCGCAGCCTTAGCGAAGGGCTTGTCGATGATGCCTGGGTTGAGCAGGTCGCACTACCGCTGATGCGTGCTGCCGTGCCCGAGCTGCTTTGGCCTTGCGATCTGGGGACCGTGGAAGGCGGCTTTATGGTTGTGCGTGAAAGCACGCACCGTTTCAGCCGGTTGTCTCAGCATCGCGGCATGATCGGAGAAAAATTGCCGCTGTTCTTCACGGCTATGGGACGAGCCTATCTGGCGTCTTGCACCAAAGATGAGAAGGAAGGCTTGCTTTCGTTGCTCGCTCAGCGTGACGATGCGACTGGTGCCATGGCAAGGGATAGAGCATCGGTAGAGCGTTTGATTGAAGAGACGCGCCAGCGAGGATATGGCATCAGCGATGGTGATTGGCATCAGCAAGCGCCGTTTGGAGCGGTCGCGGTGCCATTGAAGTGTGGACGTCGTTTGATCGGAGGTCTGAATCTGGTCTTTCCGAAGTCTGCTGTCGCCAGGGAAGAGTTGCTTGCCCGCTATCTTCCCCGACTGAAGAAGCTGGCTGTGCGCATGGGCAAGGATGTGGCGCCTTGGCTGGACTAGATGTTCAACCGGGAGGGTCTGGTTTTCGTGGGACTTCATATCTTTTCAAGCCGCTCTCGAGTCTTCGTGCGAAGCAACTGCCTGCTTCGGGTATCCCTATAGTTGTCGTACCTTCATTCAGAACCAGTCATCCCGCAGATATTCACAGCTGACCGCTTCAGGCAGGTTGAAGCGTCAAAGCGAATGGCAGCTGATGTTGACATCAGACATTGAGCGCAGCAAAGACAGATTCGACAGTCGATAGATGACGAGCGATCTACAAAAGCGGCTCGGTTTCAAGTGCGTCGAAGTCCCGAGTA
Organism: Comamonas sp. A23; assembly: GCF_004522605.1. Lineage (NCBI taxonomy): Bacteria > Pseudomonadati > Pseudomonadota > Betaproteobacteria > Burkholderiales > Comamonadaceae > Comamonas > Comamonas sp. A23. Next base: position 15,092 of record NZ_RSDT01000022.1, on the reverse strand, counting down.
GAAGCAGGTCTACCGAGGCGCTGTCTCTTTGGAGGCGCGAGAGAAAAAATTCCGAGGGACTGTCGCCATCTAGAACATCAGCTTCGGGGGAGCAGTCTGTGCTGCTCGGCAAGGTGTAGGCTTCATTGTTTCATGAATGAGATTCATTCTCAATCATGGATACAATCCACGTCTTCATCATGTCCAGCGATCCTCAAAGTATCTTCATTGCCCACCGCCGGGAATTGCTGGCCTGGCTCACCTACCGCGTGCACGATATGCATGTGGCTCAGGACATGCTGCAGGAGATTTTTCTGCGCTTCATCGAGGTCACGGCGGTTGCGCCTGTGCAGGATGCCCGGGCGTATCTGTTCCAGATGGCGCGCAATATGCTCGTCGACATGGCTCGCCAGCAGGAGGCGCGCAAGACCGCAGCGGTTGCGCCAGAGGAGCTGGTGCACATAGCGGACACCGCGCCTGGCCCGGATCAGTCGGTGGCTGGCCGCCAGCGTCTGCTACAACTGGCTGAGGCTCTGCAGGAGCTGTCGCCGCTTACTCAGGACATCTTCATGCGCGTGCGGGTGCAGGAGCAAAGTTATCAGCAGGTGGCGGATGCGCTGAAGATCTCCACCAGCTCGGTGCAGAAGCATCTGGCGCGGGCCTTGGCCCACGCCATGGCGCGCTTGCCGCTTCACTGAAGCTTTGCAGTGTGTCAGAGCTCCAGATGCTTGTCTTGGATGAGAATTACTGGTTTGCCAATGCTTGAACGTCTTCCCATCATGCACTCCAATCGTTTGCATTCAGACAGCAGTTTTTTGTGAATCCTTCATCTCAATCCACATCCCTGCACGATGCAGCTGAAGACATCCGCCTGCAGGCTGCCGCCTGGCTGGTACGTCGTGCGGACGAGGGCTGGCTGCCTGAGGATGAACAGGCCTTGCAGCTTTGGCTGAATACGGATGCTTCAAATCGCCAGGCTTATGCCCATGCCCAGCGCATCTGGGCCGAACTGGGGGCGCTGGGACAGTCGGGGCTGCTGCCAGAGCAGGGCGCAGAAATGGTTTCGGAGAGAAAACCTTTGCTGCAAGGAATCGTGCAGCGACGCATGCTGTGGAAAGGTGCCGGGGCCGCAGTATTTGCTGCAGGTGCCTTGTGGATGGGGGCCGGCAGCCAGATCATGCTGGCTTTTGAGGCTGACTACCGCACCAGGGTGGGAGAGCGGCGCGAAGTGGCGCTGCCCGATGGCAGCCGCGTGCACCTGGGCGGCGACAGCGCCGTGGCCGTGCGATACGACACGCGACAGCGACATGTGGCTTTGCTTCGCGGCGAAGCCTTGTTCGATGCGAAGCCCGTGGAGGTGTCCGGTGGGCGCGATGCGGAGAAGCGGCCTTTTGTGGTTGCCGCGGCCGACGGGCGTACTCGTGCTCTGGGCACCCGCTTCATCGTCGAGCGATTGGACGAAAGAACTCAAGTGACCGGTGTGTTCCACCAGGTGGCGGTGTCGCTGGACCATGCGCCGCAGGATGCTGTGGTGCTATCGCCAGGTCAACGCGTCAGTTATGACAGGCGGGGCATGACGCCTGTGCAGGATTTGAGCGAGGATGCCGGCCAGTCCTGGGAGCGTGGGCTGCTGGTCTTCGAGCGCATGAGGCTGGCCGATGTGGTGGATCGTCTCAATCGCTATCACTCGAGCCGCATTGTGGTGCGTGACCAGGTGCTGGCGCAGCGGCGCGTCAGCGGCGTCTTTCTGCAATCCGATGCGCCAGGGGCCGTGCAGGCCATCGCTCAGGAACTGGGGGCACAGCTGTTGCAACTGCCAGGAGTGGTCGTGCTCTTTTGATTTATTGAAAATAATTTTGATTCGTATTTACTGAATATTGCGCGTCAACCGTCTTCTCTGAAGAGAGGCATCGCAGGCTGCATCCAGAAATTGGGTGCTGCGTCTGCCATGCGGCCACAGAACTTCAGAGGACGCCATGAACCGATGGGCAACAGGGGCCGAAAGTGCTCTGCCGAAGACATACAGTCGCCAATTCAATGAATGCGCCAAGGGACGCCGTACGTCCATAGCCATAGCCATAGCCATAGCCATAAGCATGGCCTTGATGGGGCAGGCCTGGGCTGACGAAAATCCGGCCCTGCCTGCCGCGTCAGCACAGGACAATGCCGCTCAGGCGCGCGTGGATTTCGATCTTCCCAGAGGAGACCTTGGCCAGGCGCTGGTGGCTCTCGGGGCTGCGGCCGGACTGCGTCTGGTCTTCGATCCGCAAAAGTTGCAAGGTCTGTCCGCTCCGGCCGTACGGGGTGTGATGACGCCGGGCGAGGCACTGACCAGACTATTGCGCGACAGCGGTTTTGCGCCGGTGTTTGCGGGCAATGGGGTGGTAAGGCTGAAGCCTGTGTCTGGCACCAAGGCAGACGCAGCTGCTGCACTGGATGCAGAGGAGGTGGAACCACCAGGCCGCGTCATGCCAACTGTGCTGGTTCTGGCCGATGCCGAACGGGATGAGAAGGACCGGCAGTACCGCACGGCAGGATCCAGCAATGTGCTCAAGCGCGAAGACATCGAACGCTTTCGCGGAACCTCTGTGGGTGATATCTTCCAGGGCACTCCCGGTGTGCTGATTGGCGAGAACCGCAACAGCGGCGGCCTGGATGTGAACATCCGCGGCATGCAGGGGCAGGGACGTGTGCCTGTGCTCGTCGATGGTGCACGCCAGGAAACGACGGTCTACCGTGGCTATGCGGGCGTCGCTTCGCGCTCCTATATCGACCCTGATCTGATCGGCGGAATACAGATTGAAAAAGGGCCTGTCATGGGCGCGCAGGGCACAGGTGCAGTGGGAGGGCTGGTCAGCGCTCGTACCCTGAATGCCGATGACATCGTGCGCCCCGGCCAGACCTTTGGTATCCGTCTGCGCGGCAGCCTGATCGGAAACAACAGTGGCTCGGCACCTGCACCGGGTACCAAGGCGGGGTTCAATACCGGGGGCAGTTCCAGCAACGGCACGGGAGGCGTCTATCGGACCAACTGCGTGATTGCCAGCCTGTGTGACGGCCCCTTCAACATTGCCAATGTGGTGCCACCCACCGAGAGCATGAACCGGCCCGGCCTGATGCAGGCCAAGAGCTGGGCTGGCAGCATCGCGCTTGCCAAGCGCTTCGAGAAAGCCGATATCGTCGCGGCCTACGCACGCCGCAGCCAGGGCAACTATTACGCGGGTACCAAGGGGCCGGTGCCCTCGCTGGATCTTTCGGAAACCTATAACCGCGGCTTCTATACCGAGGTGGTGCCCAAGGTGGTGGGGGCCACGCGTTTTCGTGGTGGCGAGCGCATTGTCAACACCAATCACGAGAACGAGTCGGTGCTGCTCAAGACGCGCTTGTACCTGCCCAACGATCAGGAGCTGGAAGTCGGCTATATGCGCTACACCAGCACCTATGGCGAGCTGATGCCGTCCCAGCTGCTGTGGCTGGGTCAGGTGGCCCAGACTTCCAACAGCAAGGTGACCGCAGACACCTATACCCTGCGTCACCGCTGGAACCCCGAGAACAATGACTGGCTGAACCTGAGCAGCAATCTCTGGCACACCAACACGGACAGCCTGAATCAGAACTACTCGGAAGAGACCGTCAACGAGATGTTCGGCGCCGGCTCCGAAAACTACAAGCGCTGGGGCTTCGACGTCAGCAACAGCATGCGCTTTGGCAACTCTGGCGGCATCAAGCTGGACTACGGACTTGCCGCGCAGCTGGAAAAGGTCAACGGCGTTGCCACCGGCAATATGCTCAGCTCAGGCGGGCGCATGGGACGGCGCACGGAGTGGAGCCTGTTCACCGATCTTCAGTGGAAGCCGCTGCCCAGCGTGACCCTGGGGGCCGGGCTGCGCCATACCCGCTTCGAGTCGCGCGATGACAAGCCCATGCTGGTCAGCCCCGACAGCGCTTACTGCGTGGACAGCAAGGGCACAGGAAGCTGTGATCCCCTGATGATGAACAGCCGCAACAACGGCACATCACCCATGTTCAGTGCCCTATGGGATGTCACGCCCAGCGTGCAGCTGTATGCACGTCATGCACGTGGCATGCGCATGCCCAGCCTGTTCGAGACCACGGCGGGCTACTCCGTCTCTCCCTCGCAGGACATCCACCTCAAGCCGGAGCGCACGCTCAACCGCGAGATCGGCATCAACTTCCTCAAGGATGGGGTCTGGCGCAGCAGCGACAAGCTGCGCGCCAAGCTGGCCTACTTCAGCAACACCACCAAGGACTATCTCACCCGCACCTTCCCCAACACCTGGGAAGAAGGCTCCGGTCGCCAGTTCTTCACCCTGCGCAATATCGAAAGCGTGAGCTTCGACGGTTTCGAGGTCTCGGGTTCCTACGACATGGGGCCGGTCTTCATGGAGGCCAGCGGCACGCGCTATACCTTCATCGAGACCTGCCACTTTGGCAGTTTCCGGCGCTACACCTGCACCGACTACGGCATCGCCAACAGCTATGTCAACAACATGATTCCGCCCAAATGGCACGCCAGTGCCCTGCTGGGAGCGCGGCTGCTCGAGCGCAAGCTCACCGTCGGAGTGCGTGGCACCTTCATGGGCAAGCGCAATCCGACACCGGAGTTCAACAACGAAACCGCCCAGGGCTTCAACCAGGTCGTGCCGTGGCACTCGTATGTGCTCTGGGATGTCTTTGCCAGCTACAAGTTCAGCGACCGCGTGAACGTGGACTTCAACGTGGACAACGTGACGGATCGCTATTACCTGGACGCCCTGAGCCTGGGCATGGTCCCGGCGCCCGGGCGCACGGCACGCCTGAGCGTGACCCTGCAGTTCTGACAGCGCATTGCACGCCTGTCAGCGTGCCTGCCTTCGATTCTTTCGCAGCATCAGCCTGCTTTATTGCAAAGGAAATTTCAGCCATGAAATTCTTGTCTCGCCATGTCCTTTGGGGTCTTGGCCTTTCCATGTTCCTGGCCGCCTGTGGCGGCGGAGGAGGCGGAGGTGATGACGGCGGCGGCACGGGCAGCCTCAACCGCCCCACGGCCCGTATCACGGCCTCCGCTGCCACGGCGAGCGCCGGCGACACCGTCACTTTCGACGGCTCTGCGAGCACGCCGGCCAATGGCAGCACACTGACCTATCAATGGAAAGTCACGGAGCGCCCCGCTGGCAGCACGGCCGCGCTGGCGACACCGACTGCCGCTAGCTCCAGCTTCACGCCCGACCTGCCCGGCAACTACAGCATCAGCCTCGGTGTGAGCGATGCCGTGACCTCGAGCAACGAGGTCAGCGTCAAGCTGGAAGTTCGCAACCCCAACCCGGTGGCCGTGACGCTGCCAGAGCTGGCGCAACTGGTCAACACCACGGTGCAGCTGGACGGCACGGCCAGCCAGCCGCCCGCAGGAGGCAGCGCAGCTGACCTTCGCTTCAACTGGACGCTGGTGGAAAAGCCGGATGGCAGCAAGGCCGAGCTGGACAACCCTCATCTTTCCCAGCCGCGCTTTTTGCCCGATGTGGTGGGCCTTTATCGCGCCACACTGGTGGTCACGCATGGCAGCAAGAGCAGTCAGCCGGTGACGGTCAGGATCAACGCCAACCAGATGCACACGGCTCCGGTGGCCAAGGCCGGCTCCAATATCGACAATGCGGTGCGCGGTCAGCGCGTGCAGCTCGACGGCTCGGCCAGCACCCATGCGGAGGGCAGTAGCCTGCAATACCGCTGGTTCTTCGCTCCTGCGGGCCGGCCCTGGGGCTCGCAGGCCGTGATCGAGGGCAGCAATACGGCCAGGCCGACGCTGACGCCTGATTTCGCCGGCACCTACCGCTTGACGTTGGTGGTGTATGACGGCACGACCACGGCTTTCAGCGGGGTTCAGGTCAAGGTCAAGAAGCCGGACGGCGCGCCCAACACCAAGCCCGTGGCCGTCATTTCCCGTCCCTTCGCCAAGTCTTTCGAAACTGAGCTGGGCACCTCCGTCGTCCCCACCGGCGTCTATTCGCAGGACAAGGACGAGGACACGCTGACGCGCGAGTGGACGCTGCTGTCCGCGCCTGCGGGCTTTGATGCTGCCACCAAATTCAACCCCACCTGGGGCAATTTCACCGGCACGCATTACGGCAACTACGTGGTGCAGCTGCGCGTGAACGACGGCAAGGAGTGGAGCGAGCCGGTGACGCAGGTATTTACCGTGCTCAATGGTGCTAATCGTCCGCCAGTGGCCAAGGCCGCAGTCATGGGGGGCGCGAGTGCCATTGGCGTGGGCACCACGGTCACGTTGACGGGCGAGGCCAGCACCGACCCCGACAACAACCGCATGAGCTATGCCTGGACCATGCTGGACAAGCCCGATGGCAGCACCGCCAAGCTCAGCAATGCAGCAGCCATGAACCCCAGTTTTGTGGCCGACAAACCGGGTCCGTACTCCTTCTCGCTGGTCGTGACCGATGAGCATGGGACGCCCAGCTCTGATGGCGTCTCCACCCTGGACACGCAGCTCAGCGTGATCGTCAAGACTAGGAACAATGCGCCCATCGCGCGTCTGGCGGCAGATGCTCTCTACACCCAGGAGCAGCCTCTGGTCATCGGGCAGACCGGCAGGCAGCTGCGCTTTGGCGATTCGCCAGACGCTGCCGATATCTGGAACAGCTTCCTGTTCAACGGCAACGGCTACGACCCAGATGGCGACACACTGACCTATCTGTGGACTCTGTCGCGTGAACCTGCCGGCAGCAAGCTGCGGGCGCCTGAAGGTATCTATGTGTGCGGAAACACCGGCAGCAACCAGTGGCCTGGCGCGACGGTCTCCACGTTTGCCAGCTGGATCGAGAAGGGACTGGCCCTGCGTCAATGGACCTGCCCTGACCGTATCGGCATTGCACCCACAGTGGCTGGTGCCTATGAGCTGCAGCTGGCGATCAGTGACGGCATGGCCTTTGCCGGTCCTTTTGCCATGACGCTGCACGCCGCGGAGCGTCAGAACTATCCCAGCCTGCTGCTTGAATACCTGGGTTCGCCCACAAATTCGGGCACGCTGGGCGAGCAATCGCATCCCAACCGTCTGCCACAGCAATTGTTCCCCTATGCGTCCGTACAGAACGCCTCATTCCCCATCTGGCAGCATGAGCTGAAAGGCGGTGTGCCGATGGCGGTGCAGCGCTATCGCCTGACGGCCTTCGGCGGCGACTACACCATCGCCGATCTGGCTGCGACTTCGGTGCAGAGCGGCTATGCACTGAGCTTCCAGGGTTTGAGCAACGCTCAGGTGATTCGCAAGGGCCAGACGGTGGAGTTCAGCCTGGTGATGCAGGTGCCGTCTCCCGTGCCTGTTGCGGCCGATCTGAACAAGGCCAGCGAAGGCATGCAATGGTCCTTCCGCATTGCCGAGAAGAGCGGCTGGACCTTCAGCCACAAACCCTTCATTTACCCCTATTGATGAAGGCGCAGGCGGGCACCGGATCTGGAGCAGGCGGTGCCCGCCTTTATGACGGAAAGCGAAATGTCCCATGGATACATCGACGATAGAAACCGAGGGGCTGAGTGCTCTGCTGCGGTCTGCCTCACACGCCAGTCACGGCACGCTGGACAGGCGCATCATGGCTGCCAAGCCTTTTTCCAGCCGTGAGCGCTATGCGCAATTTCTGCAGGTGCAATATCGCTTTCACCGCGATGTGGCGGCACTGTTTGACCACGCGGAGCTCAATCGCCTGCTGCCGGGTTTGGTCGGGCGCCAGCGTCTGAATGCGGTCATCCAGGACCTGAGCGATCTGGGTCAGGCCCTGCCGCAGAATCTGGACGCACCGGTGTTCGCGCCGGGTGCTGCCGTGGACCTTGCCATGGCCCTGGGCTGGCTGTATGTGGAGGAAGGCTCCAACCTGGGGGCCGCCTTTCTGCTCAAGGCGGCTGCAGCGCTGGAGCTGAATGCCGAATTCGGCGCGCGTCATCTGGCACCACATACCCAGGGACGAGCCCCGAGCTGGAAGGCCTTCAGCGCCCAGCTCGATGCCGTGCCGCTGGACCCTGCGGCCAGGGGGCGTGCGGCAGCAGCCGCGCGAGCTGCGTTTGTAACGGTGCATGGCTATGTGCAAACGCATTGCGAGATTCATGTCTAGGCCGACCCGGCTGCCGTCCTGGACCGTGCTGGTGTCTCTGGTGCCGCTGGCGCTGCTGATCAGCGTGGCGGCAAGCCCGCCATTGCTTGCTCAGACTGCGCAGTGGCAGGGCCTGTACGACAAGGCCTTGCGCCAGCAGAACGAGCAGGCGTATGAACCCGCCGAGCAAACCGCGCGTCAGGCACTGGAGCTGGCAGAGCAGCAACGCCAGGGGCAGCGGCCCTATATGGCCAGCAGTCTGAATCTGCTCGGACTGATCCAGCAGGCCCGCGGCCACAAGGCCGAAGCCGAGCAGTCTCTGCTCAAGGCGCTGGAGCTGAATCAGATCAGCCTGGGCACGCATGCCAATACCGCATCCGTGGCCTGGAATCTGGGCAATGTGCAAAAGGCCATGCAGCAACCGCGCAAGGCAGTGCAGAGCTATCGGCGGGCTCTCGAAGTGGCACAGGCCCTGCCGGCAGATACCGTCTCGCTGGCGCTGCGCGAAAAAGCGCTGCAGGCCCTGGGTGATCTGCTCGCGAGTCTGGACGAACATGACCAGGCGCAAGCCTATCTGCAGCAACTGTCGGCCCTGCCGGTCGATGCTGCGGCCCAGGCCGATGTGGCGACCCGCGTGCAAGCCCTGTTGGCCCTGGCGCACAGCCAGGAGCAGCAAGGCCGCTTGCAGCCAGCGCAGCAGGCCCTGGACCAGGCAATGGCGCTGCTGCAGCGGGCAGGTGACGGCAGCAGGAGTCTGGTGCCGGTTTTGCTGGCCCGGGCCAGGCTGCACCACCGAGAGGGTGACGATGCGCAGGCTGCCGCGCAGTACGAGCGCGCCAGGGAGGTGCTGATGCAGCAGGATCCGCAAGCCCTGGTTCTGGCCCAGGTGCTTAACGAGCTGGGCCTGTGGCGGGCGCAGAACAAGGACTATGCGCAAGCCCATGCATTGTTCGAGCAGGCGCAGGCCATTGCCGACCGGCATGCACCCGATGTGCTGTGGCAGGCGCATCTTCTGGCCAGCCGTGCGCGCATGGCCGAAGCCCTTCGCCACGAGGAGCAGGCGCAGACGCTATATGCCCAATCGCTAGAGCTGTACCGACAGCAGGAAAATCCCGAAGCTCGGGTGGGCGAGGCAGGCGTGCTCAACGGCCTTGCCGGCCTGGCATACCGCAAGCGTCGTTTTCAGGAAGCGCAGCCCATGTTCATCGAGGCCTTGGGTCTGATGGAGCAGGCGCTGGGTGGCAGCGATGCACGCCTGCTGCCGCTGCTGGATAATCTTGCCGCCTTGCACCGCAGTCTGGGCCGGCCCGGCGAGTCGGAGCATGCGCGCCGGGCTGCGGCATTGCGTCGGGAGCTGGGCCAGGGCGGCTAGTGCTCTTCGGGCCTGAATGCGCAGCCCTGAGGCCAGGGGCCGGCCTCTGCGCCTGAGTGCCTTGGATACCAGCGGGCAGGACACGGAGCGCCGGTGATGGCCGGTGCCGACCCTTGTTCAGGCTGCTGCATCGTGACGGTGCAGCAGATCCAGGAACATCTGTGCCGATCGGCTGATAGGCCTATCCTTGCGTACCAGGCTGCCATAAGCCTCCAGGCTGCGCCTTGTCTGATACGGCAGGATATGCAGCATGCCGTGGGCGGCATGAAGGTCCGCCACCGTACGCGGAATCACGCCCACCATGTTCGAGCTTCGCACCAGGTTGATGGTGGTGAGTATGGAGCCGGTTTCGATCAGGCCGCGTGGCAGCGGCAAACTGTGCTCGCGGAATTCCTGCTCTATCAAGCTGCGCATGGGGCTGCCAGGCGGCTGCATCACCCAGCCATACCCTTGCAAAGCCTGCAGGGCGGGGCGCTGCAGCGACAGCAGCGGATGTCCCTCGCACACGATGAAGGCCAGTTGCTCGTCATCGATGGCGCGAAAGCTGCAATCGCTGCCGGCTTCATTGGTCATGCGCCCGACGACCACCTCCAGCACCCCTTCACGCAACTGGGCCAGCAAGCGATCACTGGTATCCACGGCCACTTCCAGCTCCAGCAGGGGCAGCTGCTTTTTCAGCTCCAGCAAGGCCTGGGTGAGCCGCCCGGGCGATGCGGCCATGATGCTGCCCACGGCCAGCCGTCCCGAGCTTCCCTGGCGCAGCTCGCCCAGTTCACGATTCAGGGCCTCGATATTGCCGCGCAGCGAACGGAAATATTCCAGCACCCGCTCTCCGGCCGCATTGCGCTGCAGCCGCCGGCCCACGCGCTCGAACAGGGGCTGACCCAGGGCGTCTTCGAGCTCCTGCAGCATCTTGGTGGCGGCAGGCTGGGTCAGGCCGAGCTCAGCCGCTGCCGCGCGCAAGGTCTGGCGCTCGTCGATGGCCAGTATCAAGGCCACCTGGCGCATGCGCAGCCGGTTCAGCAACTGTGGCGTGTTGTCGCGCTTGTCTATCGATCCCATGGCATGGCTTCTTATTGCTTCAGGTTATCGATTAATCAATAACTTTCAATTTACGCATATCAGCGCCTTCCCTAGCATCGGGCTGCGATGAAATAAAAAAGCCAAGGAGACAAATGTGCAAAGACGTCATCTACTTTCCATAGCCGCTGTGTGCGGCGCCGCCGTGCTGCCCTGGCAGGCCCAGGCCCAGGACTCTGCGAACTGGCCCGTCAAGCCCGTGCGCATGCTGGTGGGGTCCGCGCCCGGAGGCGGCACCGATGCCATGGCCCGCGCCGTGGCCGACAGGCTGGGGCCGCTGCTCAAGCAGCCGGTGATCGTGGAGAACCGGCCCGGCGTCTCCAACACGCTGGCCGTGGACATGACGGCCAAGTCCACGGACGGCCACACCATGGTCATGGGCGTGGTCACAGCCCATGCCATCGCACCGCATCTGCTCAAACTCGGCTATGACAACAACCGGGACCTGGTTCCCGTGGCCTTTGTCGGCTCCGTGCCCAATGTGCTGGTGGTGGGCAACTCCGTTGCCGCCAACACGGTGGCGGAGCTGGTGGCCATGGCCAGGAAGAATCCCAATCAGATTAATTTCGCCAGCAGTGGAACGGGCAGCACCCAGCATATCGCTGCCGAGGTGTTCAAGGATGCCGCAGGCATTCAGATCACCCATGTACCCTACAAGGGCAGCGCCGCGGCCCTGGTCGATCTGGTCAGCGGCCAGGTGCAGATGAGCTTCGACACCATGCCCTCGGTCATAGGCCAGATCAAGGCCGGCAAGCTGCGTGCTCTGGCGGTCACTTCGCCCCAGCGCAACCCTCAGCTGCCCCAGGTGCCGACCATGGCCGAAGCGGGTCTGCGCGACGTGGAAATCAGCGCCTGGTACGGCATCTACATGCCCTCTTCCACGGCCAAGGCGGTTCAGCAGAAAGTGCATGACGAGGTCAACAAGGTCATCTCCATGCCCGAGACCAAGACCCGCCTCGAAGCCGTGGGTGCCGAGCTGCGGCCCATGCCCCAGGCCGACTTCGGCAGTTTTCACCTCGCCGAGTACAAGCGCTTCGGCGACATCATTCGCAAGAACAACATCAAGCTGGACTGAGCATGAGCAAGGCTTCTCTTCCCGTTGTCGCCCTGACCCTGGGCGATCCTTCCGGCATCGGCGCCGAACTGATTGCGCGTTTGCTGGCCAGGCCGCAGGCCACGCAGCAGGCGAACCTGGTGCTGATAGGCGATCCCTGGCTCTGGGAGCAGGGCCAGCGCATCGCCGGACTGCAGGTTGCAACGGTTCCGCTGGCCGGCCTGTCCGCTGCGCGCGAGCGTGCCGATACGCGGCTGCCGGCCTTTGTGGCCGTGGACACGGTCGCCCAGGTCGATGTGGTGCCGGGGCAGGTGGGGGCGGCGGGCGGCCGCTCGGTGCTGCAGGTGCTTGACCAATGCATGGATGCGGCCCTGGCCGGTGATATCGATGCCATCTGCTTTGCGCCCTTGAACAAGCAGGCCATGAAGCTGGGCGGTCTGCGCCACGAGGACGAGCTGCACCACTTTGCCGAGTACCTGGGCGTGACCGGCTACTTCTGCGAGTTCAACACGCTGGGTGATCTCTGGACCTCGCGTATTTCCTCGCATGTACCCCTCAAGGATGTGGCCGGCTATCTGAGCCAGGAGCGCATCAGCCAGGCGGCCGAGCTGATCTACAAGGCCTTGCGCGCCAGCGGCCTGGCTGCTCCCAAGGTGGCGATTGCCGGATTCAACCCGCACAACGGCGACGGCGGCACCTGCGGTCGCGAGGAAATCGACATCATCGGGCCCGCAGTCCAGGCCCTGCAGGCGCGCGACTGGCCCAGCGATGCGCCGTTCCACGGCCCGTTTCCGGCCGACACCATCTTCCTCAAGGCCCAGGCCGGCGAGTACCAGGCCATCGTGACCATGTACCACGACCAGGGCCAGATAGCGATCAAGCTGCTGGGCTTCTCGCGCGGGGTGACGGTGCAGGGCGGTCTGCCGATTCCCATCACCACGCCGGCCCATGGCACGGCCTACGACATCGCAGGCCAGGGCAAGGCCAATGTGGAAGCCACCTGGCAGGCGCTGCAGATCGCCGCACGCATGGGGGCCGCCCACCGCGATCGCCAGGCTGCCCAGCCGTCTGAGCCCGTTTTCCCGGCGGCTTGGGCCGCCTGTCCTTCCGACTCTTTTCTTTCGAGGTCTGTATGAAGATCAAGTCCGTCCGCGCCCGTGTCTATGAATGGAAGGGCAAGACCGTTCCGCCCCAGGGCAACTTCTGCTCCAACGCCATGGATCTGGTGTACTCCAACACCGAGTCCATGAGTACCTTCCGCTTTCATTCGTGGACCGTGGTCGAGATCGAAACCGACGACGGCATCATCGGTCTGGGCAATGTGGCCCTGGCGCCAAGAATAGCCAAGGCCATCATCGACGAGTACCTGGCGCCCCTGGTCATCGGTCAGGACCCTTGGGACTACGAGTACCTGTGGCAGCGCATGTACCGTGCCACCCATGCCTGGGGCCGCAAGGGCGTGACCATGGCCGCCATCTCGGCCGTGGACCTGGCCATCTGGGACATCCTGGGCAAGAGCGTGAACAAGCCCGTGTTCAAGCTGCTGGGCGGGCGAACCAAGGAAAAGATTCCCTGCTATTACAGCAAGCTCTACCGCACCGACCTGAAAGAGATGCAGGCGGAAGCCCAGAAATTCCTGGATCAGGGCTTCAAGGCCTTCAAGATGCGCTTCGGCTACGGGCCCGCCCATCTGCAGGAGGGTGTGAAGGAGAACCTCAAGTCCGTCGAGGCCATCCGCGAAGTGATCGGCTACGACACCGACCTGATGCTGGAGTGCTATATGGGCTGGAACCTGGAGTACGCCAAGCGAATGCTGCCCAAGCTGGCCAGGTTCGAGCCGCGCTGGCTGGAAGAGCCCGTGATCGCCGACGACATCGACGGCTACGCCGAGCTCAACGCCATGAACATCATCCCCATCTCGGGCGGCGAGCACGAGTTTTCGCTCTACGGCTTCAAGCAGCTGCTGGACAGGAAGGCCGTCTCCGTCGTGCAGTACGACACCAACCGTGTGGGCGGCATCACGGCGGCGCACAAGATCAACGCCCTGTGTGAGGCGTATTCCGTGCCTGTGATCCCGCATGCGGGCCAGATGCACAACTACCACCTGACCATGAGCACGCTGGCCTCGCCCATGGCCGAGTACTTCCCCATCTTCGATGTGGAAGTCGGCAACGAGCTGTTCTGGTACATCTTCGACGGCGAGCCGATTGCCGACAACGGCTTCCTGCAGCTGCGCGACGACGTGCCGGGCCTGGGCCTCACGCTCAAGACCGAGTACCTCGACCAGTTCCACATCATCGATTGAGGAGACGCAGCATGCCCGGACTCTCCAATCCCCGTTACCGGGGCATCTTCCCCGTCGTGCCCACCACCTTCCACGAGGACGGCACGCTGGACCTCGCCAGCCAGAAGCGCTGCCTGGACTTCATGATCGACTCGGGCGTCGACGGCCTGTGCATCCTGGCCAACTTCTCCGAGCAGTTCCTGGTCTCGGACGAGGAGCGCGAAACCCTCACGCGCACGGCACTGGAGCATGTCGCCGGCCGCGTGCCCGTGATCGTGACCACCACGCACACCAGTACCAAGGTCTGCGCCGAACGCAGCCGCCGCGCACAGGACATGGGCGCGGCCATGGTGATGGTGATGCCGCCCTACCACGGCGCTACCTTCCGCTTTGGCGAAGCCCAGGTGCAGGCCTTCTACCAGGGCGTGTCCGATGCCATCGACATTCCCATCATGGTCCAGGATGCGCCGGCCGCGGGCACGCCGCTGTCGCCCGCCTTTCTGGCCCGCATGGCGCGCGAGATAGCGCAGGTCAGCTACTTCAAGATGGAAACCGCCGGTGCCGCCAGCAAATTGCGCGAGCTGATCGCACTGGGCGGCGAAGCCATAGAAGGCCCGTGGGACGGCGAGGAAGCCATCACGTTGCTGGCCGACCTGGAGGCCGGCGCGACAGGCGCCATGACCGGCGGCGGCTTCGCCGATGGCATCCGCCCCATCATCGAGGCGCACCGCGCTGGCGACAAGGACAAGGCCTTTGCCGAGTACCAGCGCTGGCTGCCGCTGATCAACCACGAGAACCGCCAGGCCGGTTTTCTGGCCGCCAAGGCGCTGATGAAGGAAGGCGGCGTGATCGCCTGCGATGCGCCGCGCTCGCCCTGGCCGCCCATGCACCCCGAGGTGCGCCGCCAGCTCATCGACATCGCACGCCGGCTGGATCCGCTGGTGCTGCGCTGGGCCCGTTGAATCGACTATGAATACAGGAGCTGGTTACGCTTTTTGATTCAGGAATTCAGGTGCTTTCCATTCTGAAATCTATGAATAGAAAGCGCAGAAAGCTCCTCTATCAAGAGCATATCCATGACCCCACACCACAATCTCATCAACGGCCAGTGGACGGCTGCTGACAGTTATTCCCCCAACACCAATCCCAGCGATCTGTCCGATCTGATCGGCGCGTACGCCCAGGGCGGAGCATCCGATGTGCAGACCGCCGTGGCTGCTGCCGCTGCCG
>NZ_RSDT01000021.1:0-29313 GCF_004522605.1 Comamonas sp. A23 | reverse complement strand
ACCGTCCGGTGCGCGTGGACCGCGAGACGCTGGCACTGGGTTACGCAGGCGTTTACAGCTCGTTCCTGCGTCACGCTGAAGTGGCTGCCGCCAAATACGGACTCAAGGCCGTGGATATCTTGGTGGAGCTGGGCAAGCGCCGCATGGTCGGGGGGCAGGAAGACATGATTGTTGACGTCGCCTTGGACTTGCTCAGAACGCGCCAAGCAACAGCAAGCTGATTTCCGCGCCCTTCCTGCTGGCCGCCACATTAACCACCTATCCACACAAGAAAGAACGAATCACGTTCTAAAAGGAGACATCATGGATAAAGCAATTCACCTTCTGATCTGCGCTTCTGTATTTGCAGCAGCGAGTGCGCACGCAGCTGAAGGGGGAGGATCTGTCTACCCCAACGGGGCGGAGAACTTTGTGGCGGGAGCGCTTCCCCCACCAGGACTCTACGGGATCGCCTTCGTGAACCATTACGAAGCCAACCGGCTCAATGACTTCTCCGGAAAGCAGATAGGCATTCCTGGATTCAAGATTCGAGCCACAGCGATCACTCCTCGTGTCATCTGGGTTCCAGGAGTTTCGGTACTGGGCGGTGATCTCGTCGCACACATGCTTGCGCCGCTGGTGGAGGTTGAAGCCAAGATGGGCGGCCAGTCTCAAAAGAAAAGCGGGCTCGGTGACATCACGATGGGCCTTGGCGTGGGTCATCACTATGGGCCCAACCTGCACACAATCCTTGGGCTGGACGTCACGCTTCCAACCGGAAGCTATCGGAATGGAGATCTTGCAAACCTGGGCAGAAACTACTCTGCCTTGGAGCCAGTTCTGGCTGTTTCATATCTCAACAGCCAAGGCTTCAACGGTGACCTCCGCATGGGATACCTCATCAACAGTGTGAACAAGGCGACTGATTACCGATCGGGGCAAGAATTCCACCTGGATTATGCAGCTGGATGGGGGCTGGGAAATGGCTGGGTACTTGGTCTGGGCGGCTATTACCGAAAGCAGACCAAACTGGATAAGCAAATGGGCATTGAGTTGCCCAACAGCAAAACCAGTGGGATGGCCATCGGACCGAGCATCAAATATGACAGCGGGCGCGGTTGGTTTCTAACCGCCAAATGGCAGTTCGAAAAGAACATGAAAAATAGCGCTCAAGGCAACGCGCTATGGCTTAGAGCTGCATTCCCTCTCTGATCCAGAGCCGCCGCAAGGATGCTCATGGCTTGTACTCATATCGTCGCAACGCAAACTTGCACACTTGGCGCCAATGTGAGACCGAACCCATCATCCAAGCGGACGCCTCATGGCACCGCTGAACTTAGCTGCAAGCTGACCGTCTTCATCGAGTCGATCAGCGACAGTCCTGGATCGCCAGAAGAAACAGTCGTTGACCGCGGCCTTGAGCCATCGAAGTTGGTGCAGTTCACAGGGCCATGACCATTTCGTGCCAGGCCATGCCACCGTGGTCTGACTCCGAAAGACACTGGTACTGGAATCCCAGGCGAGAGTACAGCCCCACATGCCGCTCCTTGCACATCAGGTGGATGGTTCTCTTGTCCTCGGCGCGCATCTGCTCGACAAAGGTATGCATCATGGTGGTGGCGTAGCCGCGGCCTTGGAAAGCCGGATCGATCACCACGGACATGATGACCACGTTAGGTGCGGCAGCGTCATGCCCGACCAGCTCCTTGAACTCCTCATCAGACATGCGCACCTCGTAGGCGCAGCCACTGTTGATGAAGCCAATGATCTGTCCATCGTGTTCCATGATCAGAAAGCCAAGCGGATATTCACGAATACGTTTGGTGATCTTGGCAAGCGTGGCTGCTTCATCACCCTCGTAGGCACCGGCTTCGATGGCATAGCAGCGATCGGCGTCTTCTGGTTGGGCATGGCGGAACGTGAGATCTGGTGTCGTGGTGGAGGTCATTTCAAGGCTCATCAATCATCAATTTCATGATGCTAATTGGAATAAGTAATGCATGTACTGCATTGTTTTCATTGCATACTGCATGTTATGCACTCTGCTTTGCGCCGCCTCGATCTCAATCTACTGCTGGTCTTTGAAGCCCTGTTTCGCCACCGCAGTGTCGTTGCGGCAGCCGATGAGCTGGCCATCAGCCCTTCGGCGTGCAGCCATGCCCTGGCCCGACTGCGGGAGGCATTGGGTGACGAGCTGTTTTTTCGCACAGGCAGCAGCATGCAACCCACACCACGAGCCACCGAGATGGCGGAGGGAATTGCGCTGGCACTGCATACGCTTTCGGATCAGCTGGGCGACCCTGCAGCCTTCGCTCCTGGCAGCAGCACTCAGTCATTCACTTTCGCTGCGACCGACTTCACCACCTTTGCTTTGATGCCTGCGTTGATCTCCAGGATCGAGCACGAGGCTCCTCATGTGCGCCTGCGCGTGGTCCATTCGCGTCATCGGGATGCCTACAGCGACCTGGTGCAAGAAGGAGCCCATTTCGTCATGGGTTTTTCGGACGAATTCAGCCCCGTGCAAGAAGGCGTGGAGGTCTTGCAAGGACATACCGATGCCTATGTCGTCGTTGCACGCAAAGGTCATCCTCGCATCGGCAAGAGGCTCTCCATGGCGCAATATCTGGCGGAACGCCATGTCGTCGTGAAACCCTGGCAGGAAGAGAAAGGCGTCATAGACTCCGCTTTGAGCAAGGGCGGGTGGACTCGCGAGATTGCGATAGAGCTGCCCAGCGTCATGGCCGCGCCTTTTATCGTGGCGAATTCAGATTTACTCATCACCCTGCCCCGCCTGGCGGCACTGCAGTTGGAGGCATCGGCAGCGATTGCGATCTTCAAAGCACCTTTTGAGGTGCCGTCATACACCCTGAACGTGTATTTTCAGCACCGGCATCTGAACAGTCCATGGCATCGCTGGATGCGCGCTCGTCTCGAGAGCGTATTGCGCCCAAAAGGGTGACTAAAGCGTGTGAGCGATTGACCGTTTTTGGGTCGAAAGCTGCTCTAGATTTCTGGCGGCTCTCGGCCAGAAGCAGACGTCCGAAATTTTTCCGCTGCCGACTGCTTCAGGCTGAGAGCCGTCATCAAGTTTTGGCCGCTCAATGACTGCTGATATCGATACCTGACAGACTTTCGTAACCTTGATGCCTGCGTTGTAGACCTCAACGATTTGCCTGAACTCTTCTCTGCTAGTACCCAGATGTGCCTGAACTACCCGCCAGCAAGGCCACCAAATCAACCTCGCGCTCGACCTCCGCACCATCGATCACCCGCTGCTCCAGCTCATCCAGGTGGGTCATGGCCACGGCCAACGCTTTATCGAGTGCACCACTCAGCAAGGCGTTGATGATCTCCTGGTGCTCACGGGGGGCACATGCGGTCGCAGCCACGCTGTCGAACAAGGCTTTGTACAACTCAGTAGTGGCCACCAAGCGCTGTATGTAAGACAGCAACTCATCGCTGCCCGCCATTTGCGCCAGCACCAGATGGAACTCACCGGCCAGCCGAATAGAGTCTGCTCGGCGCCCTTCCTCCAGCGCCTGGTGTTCCGCCTGCACATGGCGCTGCAGCACCTCTGTCTGCGCGCTGCTCAACTGGCCGCACAGGCTGGTGACCAGACCGGCCTCGACAATGCGCCGTGCACGGTAGATGCTGCGCATTTCCTCAACCGTCGGGTTGGGCACAAAGGCACCACGGTTGTGCTCCAGGATCAGTCGCTTTTCAGCCCCTAAGCGCGCGAACACCTTGCGTACGGCACCACGGGTGCAGTCCAGCGCCTCGGCAAGCGCTCGCTCGCGCAAAGGCGTGCCGGGCCGCAGCTTGCCGCTCAGCAGCGCCCGCGAGATTGCCTCATAGACGCGCTCGTCCACGCTGCCTATGCCGTCGGCTACAGGCTCTTCGCTGGGGACATTGGGAGCAAGGCGGCGGGAGGAAGCGGACATGGGCAACACAAAGACAACAAGCGTGAAATCTTAGCGGCAAGGGCACCCTGCATTGAAGTCAGGCGGCTAGTCACCGCCAAGCATCAGGGTTTACGCGCAATACCTGCATAAATAGTTGTCAGATCCTAAATCTTGGTTAACCAAAATATAGAATTTGGTTAACCATTTTATGATCAGCCCTGGAAGAAGGAGAGATATGCCATGAAACCTGTTTATTGCAGTGTTGCCCAGACCTTTGACACCCTGGTCTTCATCGTCGTCGCTCTCATCAGTGGATGTTCTTCGTCGCCCGCCAGGCATATGTCGGTCTGAGGCATTTTTCTGTTCTCTAGAAAGTTATCCATGGGGCAATTTCCCGCTTTTCCTCTCAAAGCCCTGGCGGCCCTGTCGCTAGCTGCAACATCTGTCTTAGCCCACGCCGCATGGCCTGACCGCCCCATCTCCCTGGTGGTGGGTTTCACCGCCGGTGGATCGGCCGACACTCTGGCGCGCACGATCGCCGAGCCGCTATCCCGCCGCCTGGGCGTGCCGGTGATTGTGGACAACGTGGCCGGCGCTGGCGGCACCATCGCCACCCAGCGTGTGGTGCGTGCCAAACCAGACGGCAACACCATCATCCTGGCATCCAACAGCGAAATCGTGCTGGCCCGCCACTTCAATAACGCCATTGCCTACGATGGCACCAAGGATCTGCGCCCGGTCACGCTGGTAGGTGTCATGCCCATGGTGCTGGTCGCCGGTCCCAAGGTGCCAGTCACCTCGATCGAGGCCATGCTCGCGCGCGCCAAGACCCAGGCTGGTGCTGACACCTTCGCGTCCTCCGGCATTGGCACGGCCTTGCACATTGCCGGTGAAATGCTGAACCAGCAGGCCAAGGTGTCGATACAGCACGTCCCCTACAAGGGCGCAGTACCCATGCTGACCGACATCATCGGCGGCAATGTGGATTACGGCTACTTCATGGTGCCTTCGGTGCTGGGTTTCCTCAAAGAGGGCAAGGTCAAGCCATTGGGCACCACCTCGAAGACCAACTGCGAAGTCCTGAATGGCATCCCCGCCATGTCGGCGAGCAAGGCCCTGCCCAACTATGACTTCGGCGTATGGACCGGCATCTTCGCCCCCAAGGGGGTGGCGGACACTGTGGTGACGCGTCTGAACACCGAGATCAATGCAGTGATGCGCGAACCCCAAGTCATCAAAATGCTCGACCAGGCATGCATTGGCCAATCGGGCGGTACGCCCGCTGATTTCGCCAAGCTGATCCTGTCAGACGCCCAGAAGATGCGCCAGATCGCAACGCCCGAAATCGGCGCCGTGCGATAGGCGCCATCACCACAGGAAACATTCAACGTGAGCACTTCCAGCCTTTTACTGCAGAACGTTCGCCCCATGGGCAAGCCAGCCTGCGACCTGTTAATCGAGCACGGCCGTATCGCGGCCATGGGCACCTCTCTGAATACACCCGAGGGTACTGAGCACATCGATGGCTTGGGTCAGTTGCTACTGCCCGGCCTGATCGAATCCCACACCCACCTGGACAAGACACTCTGGGGCCAAGACTGGTACGTCAACGAGGTGGGCAACCAGTTGGTCGACAAGATCAACAACGAGCGTGCCTACCGTTCCCAGGCCCAGCACGACAGTGCGAGCCAGTCGCTGCGCATGGCACGCGAGTTTCTCGCGTTGGGCACCACGCGCATCCGCAGTCACGCCGACGTGGATACGGAAATTGGCACCAAGCATGTGGCTGGCCTGCTGCAGACCCGCGCAGACATGGCGCCCTGGCAAGACATTCAGGTGGTGGCTTTCCCGCAATCGGGCCTGCTGCAGCGCAAAGGCACGGCACAGTTGCTAGATGAATCCCTGGCCATGGGGGCCGACGTGCTGGGCGGTCTGGACCCCTGTGCCATCGACCTGGACCCTGCTCAGTCGCTGAACGTGCTGTTCGAGATCGCCGAGCGCCATAACAAGCCGCTCGACATCCACCTGCACGAACCCGGTGACATGGGAGCTTTCTCGCTCAAGCTGATTTTGGACCGCACCGAAGCCCACGGCCTGCAGAACAAGGTGGTTATCAGCCACGGCTTCTGCCTGGGCGATGTGAGTGATACCCAGTGCAGCGCGCTGCTGGCACGCATGGCCAAGTTGGGAGTCTCGCTGGTCACCAGTGCGCCGCCTTCGCGCATCGTGCCGCCACTGGGCGCTTGCCAGCGCGCTGGCGTACTGATGGCCGGCGGCAACGACGGCATCCGCGACACCTGGTCGCCCTATGGCCGCCCTGACATGCTGGAACGCGCCATGTTCATTGGCATGCGTTACAACTTGCGCCGCGACGATGAAGTGGAACAAGCCCTGCACTGCGTCACCCATGCAGGTGCCGCAGTCTGTGGCTTTGCCGACTATGGCCTCACACCGGGAAGCCGAGCCGATCTGGTGCTAGTGCCCGCCCAGACGCCCGCCCACGCCGTAGCCGCCCGCCCCGTTCGCTCACTGGTCATCGCCAACGGCCAGATCGTGGCGCGCGAGGGCAAATTGCTGCTGGAGTAACCGCAATAAGAAGCTCAGTACCCACTGACGAACTTCTGTGGAGCCTGCATTCAAACAGCAAACTGTGAAGTGTAGCGAGCGCTCGAGTTCACAACCACTCATGGATCACTCGCCGTTAAAACCCTCGTCGGTGCCGTTTTACCAAGGCTTGCGGCGAATGGTCAATCGCCCGATCGAGCTGTGAGTGCTTCACGCCTCGCGCCGGCTGGTCAGCACTAAAGTGGCCGCCTTTGTCGATTACATGTGCATCGTCTTTCCACACTGCACTTTGGTGGAGGCCCCATTAACTGTTCCCAAAGGACACCCACTCGCAGAAAAGCAAGACATAGGGCCGGTCGATCTTTTGCGGCAACGATGGATTGGCGTGAGGCACAAGGAAAGTGCACTGCGGCACGACACCGCCGACTTCCAGCTGAAACCCGTCGCTGGGCCGGATCGAACCTCGGTGCTCGGATGACCGCTATGTGGCTGTGACCGAAAACTCACGATGAGGCCATGAGCGGCAGCAATCGCTGCAAAGCCGACCCAGGAGTCAGAAGTCGGCTTCAGGCCGGCTACAGCCGCTGAGATTTGGCAAGTCTGTGGCCGCTACCTCAGATACCAGACGTTGGCCTGCTACCTGGCCAGACGTCCGCTGTGCGCCTCAAACCGGAAACTGGCTGGACGCAGTGCACAAGACAATTGAACGACAGCTCTCGTGAACTGCGAACTGGTGCTGCCGACCCAGAGGAGACAGTCACCCTTCAACCGCAAAGCGGTCCATCGCTTGCCCAAGCCCATGGCATTCAGTGATGCTGACGGTTCCGTTAAATGGAAAACATGGGCGACGGTAACGGCCAAAACTATCCATAGATGCTGCCGGTCTTGGGATACTGTTGTTCTAGGGCTTGTTGTGTTTGCACTCCGCCATTCGGCCTAATTCAGGCTTTAAGATGAACTCATGGCATTTGATATTTACGCAGGAACTTTCGTTCGCTTCCATACCAGAGAATGGGAAAACGTCATTCAAGCTCAAGCTCGAATGGACGGCAATGAATACAGGATGATTTATGCAGGGGAAGATCAAGGCCCTCCTCGCAAAGAAGATGTTCTAGCGGCTGTAGATGCATGGAAAAGCGGCATCAATGCCGCACTCGCACCACATGGCCTAGGCCCTATCGAGTGGTCCGAAGAAGACACTCAACCGTACTATACAAACCGTCCATCTTGGGAAGGCTACTCGGCCATTCAACAGTGGGCAGCTCATTTGGAGAGGCCGAACCTCTCCGTCCCCTATCTTCTTCCTGAAAGCTACGCGAGTGGAACAGCCATGGCAAGCATCCTAGAAGACGATAAAAACCTCCATTTCAGATCCATTCTTCAAGGTGGTGTCTGGCTTCCTGGTGATTTCGAGTTCCTCTTTAAGTTTCCTGCGCTCACGGATGGTGAAATCATGATTGGTTCAACGGGTCGACTTCTTCGAGAACTCAACGAGCTCAAAGGTCGACCTCTGATATGGGATGAAGAGCTCTCTCTCCCTGTCGATAGAAAGAAGGATTCGATTGCCTTTCAAGAGGCCGCTGAATGGGCATTGCCAATCTTCACAAGTGTTATCGAGCGTGGACATGCTGCAAAAGTCCCCTTCATTCTGTCTTTCTAGAGATGCACTCTAACAATTCATTCGGGTTTCTCGCAGATCGGCCTTTGAACATTTCTGAACCTGAATACCTTTCAATGCTCACCAGGAGTTTGAAAACGTCTGGCAACAAGTGAGGGCATTTAGCGAATGCGCCTAAGTAACAGAAGAGCATCTGCTCCCAGCCGAACTGGTCATTCAACGCGGACGCCACGGCAGGCCATGCCTTCGGCATTCTCATGGCCTGCCGCGGTATCCTCCGCACTTCGTGCTCCGGCGCCGGTTAACTAGGGCGTTAGACCTTGCAATGACTCTCTCAGAACTCGAAGACGGACTGCGATCAGCTCAGCTGTTCTCGGCGTGTGGCCAATTCCGCAGTGAGCCGGGCGCTATACGGCTCCAGTTGGCTATTGGCTGGGATTGGCTGCCAACCAGTCGCGACCAGCCAGACCCTATTTACGGCCTTAAGCAGCTAGATCAACTAGATGCAGCCGGCCTCGGACCCGAGCGCCGGGCTGCCGAGATGTCTCTTGTAAAAGCCGTATTGGCGGGGCAGCGATCAGTCGAAAGCTATCCGGTGCTTATCGAGGGCCCTGATGACTACGCACAAGCTGCTCTTGCCGGCGCTCAATTCGCCGCACGCATGGCGGCCCGCGAGCTACTGCTAGAGCAGCCCGGCTTCTGGGTCAAGGTGGTGACGCTTTACATCGCCGGGTTCTGGCCATGCGGCATTCTTCCAAATCAAGATTTGGTTATTTACTAGGCCAGATCTAACAATTCATTCAAGCCGAAGCCGCTTTGCGGCTCGGCTTGAATGAGGCGTTGAATGTCTGCTTCTTGATTTCATCAGTGGCGGCTCATGGCCGAAGCCGGGCCTAGCTGCTGGTGAGCGCAGCACCGCAAAGCTGAGCTTCGGGGCTGCATCTTGAGCGTCCGGTTCAGGACAGGCAGTCAACGAGTGCGGGCCGTCGTCAGTCGGCCAGGAGCAGCCGTTCGCGAAGGCTGCTTGGCCGACTGCTTCAAGCTGAGAGCCTACGTAGGGGTTTCAACACTGAATGTCGGCGGCGATCAACCGCTGAACTTGATGGACTCTGGCTGCAATCTCCAAGAATCGACATTCAAGGATTTCCGCAGCCCTTGTCGGAGACCACTCCGACCCGAGCCCTTGACGACGATTCACTGTGCCTTCAGGCAAAATCCAGATGATCGGGGCAAGCCTGGCGTCAGGTCTGCCAGGAAGCCCACCTTTTGAAGAATGGAACAACATCAATGGCACTGACGAAGAAGGGCGATTTCATGTACGGGACGACGTCCGGCGACACCCAAGCCGAGCTGCGCAGCTACAGCGTTGCGAATCGCCATGAGGCCGTCCGGTTTGCCTCGTCCAAATGCAATTGCGGATGCCGGACTTTTGCGCTGCAGACCGATGAAGAAGCCGGCGTGGCAATCCGCACCTGCAGCGACTGCGGGCAGAAGCACCTGATGGGCGACAGCGCGGACTACGTTGATGAGGCCGCCCCCGAGGCGCACGAGTGCGTGTGCGAGAACGAGGTGTTTGAGCTGGTGTCCGGCGTCTCCGTGTACGAGGGCACACATGACGTGCGCTGGTACTACATCGCTTGCCACTGCGTGGAATGCAATCTGGTTGGGGTCTTCGCAGACTGGAAGTGTGAAGCGGGTGATGCGGCGGCCTTCCTCGCCAAGGTATGAGCGCGCGCGCCGCAGAGATCCTGCTCGCAGGCTCGAGGGGCCGAGGTGTGTCATGAGGTGGTTGGTGGACTTTGCTGTATCAATGACGGCAATCGCTGCAAAGCGCTCCTCGACTGTCAAATCTTGAAATGCCGCATTAGATCGTTCCAAGACACTCACCCACCAGCCAGAAGCAGTCGCCAGACTAGAACCCAGCCGGAAACAGTGAGCGATTTGCAGCAGCCACAGCCTGGCCAGCAGCGACATCGCTGCGTGATTCGCGTACATTGAAATTCATCGTTTCCCTCACCTATGGTCAGCATGGCTGGCAGTCATTGAGAGCAGCTAACAACCCTTGATACGTCGTTGCGCCGCCTTGTCGTACTTCTGCACAGCCCTCGCCTTCGCGTCTCGTCTCAAGCGCAAGCCTTCGGTTTGTCGGGCCGTGTTAACCGATCTTGGCAACACAGGACTCAGATGCGCTATCTAGTGATCGGCACCAGTGGCTCGGGCAAATCCACCTTTGCAAAAAAACTGGCGCGCAAGATCCAGGCCTCATATATCGAACTGGATTCGCACTACTGGGGGCCAGACTGGCAAGCGGTGCCACCCGAGCAGTTCAGGCATTCAGTTGTTGAAGCTACTCAGGGAGCATGCTGGGTAGCCGACGGGAACTACAGTGCTGTTCGAGACCTGCTTTGGTCACGAGCTACACATGTCGTTTGGCTCAACTACGGTCGCTTCACCGTATTTTCTCGCCTGCTCCGGCGCACTCTTGGCCATGGCATCACCCGTAAGCGTCTGTCGCACGGGAACCGGGAGTCACTGCGGATGGCGTTTTTCTCGAAAGACTCAGTACTTCTCTGGTCGCTATCCACCTATGCAAAAAACCAGTCAAAGTTCGCCGCTCTGCGCGAGCATGGCGAGTTCGCGCATCTGCAATGGATTGAATTTTCCGAGCCTTCAGAGGCCTCGACATTCCTCAAGGCGATCGCGACCTCACAGGAGCTCTGACACGGGTTCATCTCCACTGCCCTGCTTCAGCCCGGCATTTCAATGACCACCTTGTTGCCGCCCGGATGTCGGTTCGGTGCCTGACTGCGACAGCCGCAGTCAGGCCCGGACCAGACCGTCGAATATGCTCACTATCGCTGCACATCGAGGTCGTAAGTGACCCAATCGGTCGCCGACGCAAGCTTGTCGTAGAGCTGGCGCGCCTGGGCATTGCTGCCAGCGGTAATCCAGCGCACCACGGGCCAGCCACGTTCCTGGGCTTTGGCAGCCACGCCCATGATCAAGCTGCGGCCTATGCCTGAGCCACGCCGGTCTTGAGCCACAAACAGGTCGTCGAGAAACCCGACGTCCTGCGCGATCAACGGGTCAGGGCATGCACGAAAATGCGCCAATCCCAGCAAATGGCGCTCCTCCGATTCTGCGACCAGCCCTTCCATCGGGTGGCGCGGATCCATCAGCCACGACCAGCTTCGATCCAGGATCGCATCGGTCATGGGCGACTGGTAGAAATGTGCGTACTGGCGATAGAGATCGCACCATGGCGTTCGATCACTCATTTCCAGGGGGCGAATTTTCACTGCACTCGGCATTGGGGCTCTCTTATCCATGGTTGCTCGGGCTTGGTCATTCCCGAGCCGGTTCTGTGTTTCTCACCAGACGGCGGACGCCGCCGACGGTCCTTCGTGCGAGGGAAAGTGCGGCAGCACCTCTCTGGCCAACTCCTCCAGCACCTCGGCTGGCGGGCGCTGTGAAAGCTGAATGCCAAGCGCGGCATGGTTCACCCCTGCCGCCTGCCACTCTTCAAGCAAGGCCATCAGCCCTTTTCGCCCGGTGCGCAGAACATAGCCGCTGTGCAAGGGGGTCCGAGGATAGCCGGGATCATCCACCAGATCGATCCACTCGTTCGTCATATGCGGTCTGAACGCCCCTCCGGGGACAAGTTCACGCCAGGCCCGAATCTTCTCCGCAAGGTGCTGGGGCCCTCTAGGGGTATGGGTTGCATTGGGATAGGTCAGCCATCCATCCGCATGCTCGGCAATCCACTCCAGTGACTGCCCGGACGAGCCTGTCACCATCATCGGAATGCTTGCGGCTACAGGCTTGGGCAGGAACTCGGCACCTTCAAAACGTCCCAGCGGCGAGTCGATGTCCAGATGACCGGCATGCATGAGCTGGCGTATATAGGAGAGCGCCTGGGAAAAGCGCTCTGCCCGGGCACTGTGCTCCAGCCCGTAGGCCGGAAATTCCATCGGCCTGTCGCCAGAGGCCACCCCCATCACCAGACGGCCACCGGAAAGCTGGTCAATGGTCGTGGCGGCCTTGGCCAGATCAATCGGGTGACGCAAGGAGATGACGGCGCTGCCCGTTGCCAAGGCCACCTTCCTGGTTCGGGCCGCCAGGTAGGACAGATAGGTGAAAGGATCGAACACCTGCCCTGCATCTCCAAACAATGGAT
Source organism: Comamonas sp. A23 (assembly GCF_004522605.1). Lineage (NCBI taxonomy): Bacteria > Pseudomonadati > Pseudomonadota > Betaproteobacteria > Burkholderiales > Comamonadaceae > Comamonas > Comamonas sp. A23. The sequence continues at coordinate 17,072 of NZ_RSDT01000021.1, read as the reverse complement.
CGAGCAAAGGCACATCACGCACCCACACCGCTGCAAAGCCGTACCTATCGATCTCGGCGACCAGGTCCGACTGGCCGCGCAGCACCGACATATCGCCTCTGTAGCTGCGCAGCGGCAGAAAAATGCCCAGCGTCAACCTGTCCGGCGAAAACATGCGCCGATAGCCGGGGTGTCCGAAAAACGCGGCGTAAGAGGAGCCGCCCGTGCGTTCAGAGAGTTTGGATGCTTTCATTTTTGGACTCGCGAGATCTTCATTCATGCACCGGTTGCCGGTGCGGGCAGCGTGATGCCTTTGCGTACAGCCGCTCGAGCCGCAACCCGCTCGTGCCATGCACTGAGATGGCGGTGTTGACTGAAATCAAAGTGGATGATTCGCGCGATGTGCATCCAGCCGAAATGGGCAATGTCTGCAATCGAGTAGTCGTCGCCGGCCAGATACGGACGGCCCGCCAGCGCTTGATCGAGCACCGTGAACGCCTCCTGCGTCAGGCGCCGGTAACGCTCGATTGCCGGCGCAATGGGTTCATCCGCAAACAGCTCGAAGTGCACGCGCTGGCCCAGCAGCGGCCCCACGCTGGATGCATGGAGCTGCAGCCACTTGATCGCCTCCCAGCGGGCTCGCGGATCTGCCGGCAACAGCTTTCCGGTCCTGTCGGCCAGATACAGAAGAATCGCCGCCGACTCGAACAGCACGACACCGGTCTCGCTGTCCTCGAGTACCGGAATACGGCCGTGGGGGTTCAGCGCAAGAAAGGCGGATTGACGGTGCTCGCCTTCATCGATGCGCACATGGTGCAGCTGGTAAGGCAGAGAAAGCTCTTCAAGCGCGATCGTCGCTTTGAAGCCATTGGGGGAGCTGTCGGAGTAGAGATGCAACATTGAATTTGTAGATAATCTAAAACCATTGGAATCGCCGGCATCACAAATTTTCAGATGAAGACAGCCTCAAATAAAGCGATCATTTCTTCCCAATGAATTTAGAAAATCTAAAGTAGATATGAGCTATCCCTTGCAGGCATTGCGCACATTCGTAGAGGTGGGGCAGCGCAAAAGCGTCAAGGCCGCAGCGCAGGCCCTGCACGTCACCCCCGGCGCCGTAAGCCAGCAAATCCGCGTGCTGGAAGACCGCCTGGGAGTTGTCTTGCTCGAACGTGAACGCCTTGGCATGCGGCTGACCGAGGCAGGTGCGAGCGTGTACCCCAGGCTGCATGAAGCGTTTCTTCAGATTGACCAGGCGATGCATGCCCTGGAACGCAGCAAGGGAGAGCGCAGCCTGACGGTCAGCACCGTCGCAACGTTTGCGGCATCGTGGCTGGTACCTCGGCTTGGGCGCTTCAAGCAATTGCACCCCGACATCGAAATCCGCGTGGAAGCAACGTCGGAGCTGGTAGACCTGCGACGTGACCGCGTGGATGTTGCCTTGCGCCATGGGCTGGGCGACTATCCTGGGCTTGAGGTCACCTGCCTCATGGCGCCGGTTCTGACGCCTGTCGCTTCACCCGAGTTTTTGAAGACCTGCCAGGGAGCGGTGATCAATGAGGCAGGCGATTGCCTTGACTATCCCCTGCTACACGACGGAGACCGCGCAGATTGGCCGCTCTGGCTCAAGGCGCACGGGGTGGCCGACGACGCGCGTGCGCAGCGCGGCAGCGCATTTGAAGACGACTTCCTTCTCATCCGCGCGGCGGAAGCTGGACAGGGCCTGGCGCTGGTGCCGCAGGCATATGCCCAGGAAGAAATCGCGACAGGCCGACTCGTTCAGGTGCTGGACAAACCCTGGCCGGCAAGATTCGCCTACTACGCCGTGACCCGCCCTGGTGCGGCTGACCGCCCCGAAGTGCGCGCCTTCCTGGACTGGATTCGCGCAGAAGCGGCCCAGTAAGGCCGCAAGCAGAGACCCTGCTGCCCCTGCTGCCCCTGCTGCCCCTGCTGCCCCTGCTGCCCCTGCTGCCCCTGCTGCCCCTGCTGCCCCTGCTGCCCCTGCTGCCCCTGCTGCCCCTGCAGGCTGCTCGAATTGAATCACCCGCCGCGCGAAGCTGCAGGCAGTACAGCAGTACGACAAGGCGAAGCAACGACGTATCAAGAGTTGTGTTCGCGGCTCCAAAGCAATACCGGGCGATGCAATAACCGCCACGGCAATCAGCGATTATTCATACCATTGTTGAATGGCAATTTCCCAAGCTACTGAAGGTATTTCGCCAATAGACCCGACATGCAACGGCAATGATTCGAAACGGCAACCCTCAAACCGTGAATATCGTCCAATCGCTCAAAACCAGATTATTTCCAGCATTGATTCCTCGAAATGGAAGGTCTGAGAATTATCTACCCTCTTTCCTTCCAATCGCTAAAGAATAAAAATTCGGCTTATCAAATATCAATTGAGATATTTCATCTCAAAAAATACTCAACTTATTTTCCAAGAAACATCACCAAGCAAATACGCTCAATTAATGACTTAAATATACCATCGATAGCCAAGACAACAATGCAAATAGCACAAAATTTACGACGATTTATTTCAATTTCATATAAATTTAAAAATTAAATCAACATAGTTAAGTCAATTAATTACGCCAACAACATGACTCAGCAAACACAACCTCAAGCAGCTACCCATTTCCCAGGATTCATTTTGTAAATTCAGTAAAAATTGACATTATTTGACATTTTCTATGGATTTCCCAATGAGCACTAATTAGTTTCCTAGAGTATTCAAGCCCCCTGGTCTTTTCGTCGGGAGCCATCTATGCCAGCCGTCCAGACTTCATCTTGCCCGCCCTTGTTTAGCAATCACAATGACCCGCCTCCATCGCTTAGCCACTCGATGTGGCCCGGGCACATGGTGGGCCAGCGAGAGCAGCCCGTTCGCGTCTTTCTGGTGGACGACGACAGCCATATCCGCAGAGTGATTGCCCAGGATCTGATGGGCGACTCAAGAACCCTTCTGGTTGGGCACGCCTGCAGCTTGCGTGAGGCACGCAAGAGCATTCAGCAGCACGACTTCGACGTTCTGCTGATTGATCTCAACCTGGGCGACGGCGAAGGTCTGGATTTGCTTGAACTTGTCCAAGGAACACACCCGCATGTGCAAAGCATTATCGTCTCGGTAACTGAAAGAGATGAAAAGGTCTTTCAGGCTTTCGAGAAAGGTGCTGTAGGCTATTTGCTGAAAAACTCCTGGTTTGGCGACTACGCACAAGCTGTATTGCAAGTTGCCAATGGCGGTGCATCCATTACTCCATCTCTTGCCAAGAAAATCCTGTCGCTGGTCAGCAGATCACAGACTTATGTCGTTCCGGCGTCAAGCCTCACCAAGGAAGAGAAACTTTCTGAGCGAGAAATAGAAATACTGAAACTCATTGCCTGCGGCTACAGCTCCCCTGAAATATCCACGCAGCTCAAGATAAGCACATTGACCGTATCCACGCATGTAAAGAACATGTACCGAAAGTTGCAAGCCAAGACAAGAGCTCATGCCGTGAAAGCCGCCTCTTTGCGTGGGTTGATATAAATTTGAAGGCATTTTCTATATCTACAGCCCGAGATGGCAAGCGTATGGAATCACTGAGAAATATCGGTTGGAGGGCAACAACCATTTTCCTTCAGACCATTACCATACTGAGCTGGTGTTTTCTCACACCACTGCGGGATCAGAATTGGTTTTTTGTCTTCAGTATTTTGGTGGCTTTGAGCGGATTGTTTATCTCGCTTCGCTACATTCCTCGAATCTATCGTCTCATCAAGGCCAGGCTGCGCGCCAGTGCCCAACCCTCAAAAGAAGTCCAGGAAGAGCGCAAGCGCATCGCGTCAGACCTGCACGACACCCTGGGCAGCCAGTTGGTAGAGGCCTTGAACCTGATGAACTCACAGCCCTCGGTTGAAGATGGCCCTGCCAGAAAAGTCCTTGAGCAATCGCTGCTGGACCTGCGCCTGATCGTCGACTCCATGGATGCGCAATCCGACAACCTGGCCATGCGCCTGGCGCGATTGCGCTACCGGCTGGAGCCCGCGCTTCAAAGAAAAGGCCTTGTACTGCACTGGCAGTTGACCGACCCTGAGCTCGGGGTCGGCCAGCAGACGACGCTGCAGCTTCCCAGAGACCGCGTTGCGCATGAAATCCTGGCCGTCGTTCAGGCCGGCATAAGCAATGCCATCGAGCACGCCCATGCAACCGAGATGTGGCTGACCCTGGAGCCCTATCAACAAGGCGATCTGCAGAGCTTCGGCTGGGACTGGTATCTGAGCATAGAAGACAACGGCACGGGCTTCGATCTTCGGGCCGTGCTCAACAACCCCGGCAAATCCGGGCAAGGCGTCATCAACATGTTTCATCGAATGCGAAACATCGGCGGCGACCTTCACATCCAACCCCGTCATGGTGGAGGCACACAGGTATTGATGCGATGGCGGTCTGAACCGACCAGCCTTTGCCAGTGAAGCCTGAATTGAGCGGGCAGCGCAGAACGCCATCATCGGAAAGCTCTCCGCACACCATGAAAAGAGGCCCCTTGAAAGCCCTATGCAGGCCTGCGGAAGGCGTCTTGTCGTCGACAGAGATCCGGCGCCGGCGCTGGAGCAGCACTCAGAGTCGTGCCCACGTCATGCTCGATCGGGGGCACCAGGGCAAGCGATCTCATCTCATTGATGAAACACGCCGCTATTCAGGCAAAACGCCATCAGCTCCTGATTGGACTTCGCCTCGAGCTTGCGCATCGCGGTCATCTTCTGCGAGCTGACCGTCTTGATGCTGCGGTTCAGACGTTCGGCAATCTCGGCAAGGCTGCCTCCCCGCACGTAGTAGCGCAGGACTTCGAACTCGCGCGGAGTCAACGACTTGAAGCGCTCCTGCAACATCTGATGCTGAAGCGAAACGTTGGTCTCCAGGAAGGATGGCGGGGTGTAGGTGTTGCCCAGCGACACCAGCCGTATGGCCTTGAAGACCTCGGTGGGGTCGTCCTGCTTGAAGACCACGCCCTTGACGCCGGCCTCGTAGAGCGCCTTCACGATCATCGGGTTCGACAGCATCGTCAGCACGATGACCTTCAGGCCCTCGAACTGGCGCAGCAGATAGCCGATGAACTTGATGCCGTCGCCGTACTGCGGATCAGGCATGTGATAGTCAACGATGACGATGTCGGGAAGAGACTTCGTCAGCTCCGCCACAAGCTCCGTCGAAGAGCTGGCAGTGGCGGTCAGCGTGAGATGGATATTTTGCTTGAGCAGGTCGCCAAGCCCCATCAGCACCAGCGGGTGATCATCTGCCAGGACTATTCGTAGTTTCGTCATGCTTCTCTCAATTCGGCCTCGATTTTGCCCGCCAAAATCCCGGCTTATCGAGATGTGTCTCAAGACGGCATTAACTTTCAGGAGTGCGCTGCACGACCTCTTGAAGCTAATCAAGACTGATTAGAAAAGATATTCCCGAAACGCAATAGTTAAAAATCTACAACTGTCGGGTTGCGGGCAGCAGCCAGAAAACTCTTGACAAATATTGCGCCCGGTCTCCCCCCGAAAGCTCCGAATTTCAAGATCGCACAAGGCGACTTTGAGAATTTTCTGAGACTTTCCAGCCTCCCATTTTCATATCCTTGCCAGGCACCTCAACAAAAGGTGCGCAAGCAAATCGCAATGCATTTGCATTCGATTTGAGGGAGTTTCCGCACCCGCACTCCAACGCCCGGAAACACTTTCTCAATCTTCAATCAAAGAGTCATTTATGAAAAAACTCGTTATGAGCCTGGCCGTCCTGTCTGCATTCGGTGCTGCGAGCATTGCTCAAGCCGCCCCGGCTGACGGAGCCAAAGGCATTATCAAGTTCACCGGCGTGATCAATGCAGATGCATGCCAGCTGACCAGCCCCAGCGGTACGGTCGCCGGCAAGACCCTGACCGTGAACCTGGACGAGGTCTCCTCCTCCGCGCTGGGCACCGAGGCCGCGCCTGCTACGTCCGGCACCGCCCTGACCGCTCAGGCGAAGGAACTGGATCTGGACGTGCAGTGCGCCACCGGCACCAAGGTGTCGATGACGATCACCCCGTCTGCCGTCTCCGGCCAGGGTATCGCCGTGGAAGGCGGTGCTGAGAACGTCCAGATCATGCTGACGCGCGACGGCAAGTCGCTGGACTTCACCACCGGCTCCGCCGATGTGGCTGCCAGCCCTGCGGTCGACGGCAAGTTCCGCATCCCCCTGAAGGCCTACTACACCCGTGTTGCGGGCAAGCAACTGGCCGACGTCAAGGTGGGTCCCGCCAACGCAACGGTCAACTACGTCCTGAAGTACGAGTAAATATCGGAATGCCGCGGCAAGCCGGTGAGCCGGCCGGGCCGCGGCTCAAAAAAAGAGATTGCAATGACATCTTTCGCCCAATTCCAACGCGTCTTTGTCGGCGGCTTTGCGGCAGTGAGCATGCTCTACGGAACTTGCGCACAAGCATCAATATCACTGAGTGCCACCCGGGTCATTGTGCAAGAGGGCAAGCAAGAGGCCTCCATCACGGTACGCAATAGCGGCACCCCGACTCTTGTCCAGGCATGGCTGGATTCGAATACGCCCGATGCTGCCGACAACCTTCCCTTCGCCGTCACACCGCCGCTTGCCAAGGTTGCTGCGCCCGGTCAGCAGCTCATGCGCGTGCTCTATGCCGGAGGCAACACCGGCCTTCCCGGCGACCGCGAGTCGGTCATGTGGTTGAACGTGCAGGAAATCCCGCAGGCAACGACCGGCAAGAACCAGCTCCAGATCGCGCTTCGGCAGCGGATCAAGGTATTTTTCCGCCCGACCGGAATCGTGGGCGCCGTAGCCGATGCGCCAGGCTCCTTGCGCTGGGCCCTTGTCCAGGACGCAGGAGGAAAGCAGGCGCTCAAGATAACCAACCCCAGCATGTACCACGTGTCGTTTGCCTACTTGGGCATTGCTGGCGGCAAGGAACTGCCTTCGCCCGCCATGATCGCTCCGGGCGAAACGCGCTTGCATAGCGTCGACGGCGTTGCGCCCAATGCAAGCATCACCGTCAAGATCATCAATGACTTCGGTGGCGTTGACGCCTTTGACGTTCAACCGTCCGAGGAGTCCGCAAGGCCTTCTTCAGCAGTCAAGGCAGACCAGTAGCGGCAGGGCGCCCTCTTCTGCGCCCTGCCTTCCACATCCCCGGGTTCGGACAAGCATTCCGCTGCACATCAGCGGATGGGGCTTTCTTGCGCCCTGTTTTTTGGAGCCGCCCGCCAATTTGCTCGCCCACCTATGCCGAACAATCACGAACTTCGTCGCGACGACCTCTCTCCTCACCCTGTTCTTCGCCGCTGGCTGGCTGGCGTGCTGTGCGCATCTCAGGCCGTTGGTGCAGCAGCGTGGGCAGAACAGGAAGCCGTGCACCAGGCACCAGGCGGGGCTGCGGCGCCCCTCAAAAAACCGCAAGCGGTACAGGTTGCTGCGCTGGACGCCCCGGTCGTCGTCGGCTACAACACCGCCTTCCTCTACGGAATGACGTCCACCACCGACATCAGGACACTGCTGGCCGGCTCTGGCGTTCCACCGGGCTTTCAACGCGTCGACTTCTATATCAACCAGATGCTTGTCGGCCGGCTGGATGTCGAGTTCTCGCTCAACCCCAAAAGCGACGAAATCGAACCGTGCATTACCGTGGCCATGCTGGAACAAGGCGGGGTTGATCTGGCCAAGCTCCCCAGCCCGCTGGAGCCAGGCGCCAGCTGTCTGCGCCTGCAGGAAGTCATACCGGACGCAAGCGCTGCATACGATATGGCAAGCCTGCGCCTGAACGTGAGCGTGCCGCAGATCTACATGACATCGCTGCGTCGTGGCTATATCGACCCCTCCCTGTGGGAGACCGGCGCCGACGTCGCCTTTCTCAACTACAGCCTCAATGCACGCCGCAGCGAGTTGCAGCACGGCGACTCCCGGAACGATCTCAGCGCCAGCGTCCGTTCAGGGGTCAACCTGGGTGAATGGCGCTTGCGCAACGACTCATACCTGACTTCCGGAAGCCGTCGGCCGACGGAATTCAGGAGCCAGAACACCTATCTGCAGCGCGGCTTCAACACCCTCAAAAGCCAAATGGTCGTGGGAGAGACATACACCTATTCGCCGTTGTTCGACAGCGTGCGCTTTCTCGGCATGCAACTGGCCTCCGATGAGGCCATGCGACCTGACGAGGAGCGAGGCTACGCGCCGGTGATCCGCGGCACGGCGGAAAGCAACGCGACCGTGGAGGTCCGCCAGAAAGGCTATCTGATCTACACGACGACCGTTGCCCCCGGCCCGTTTGCAATCACTGACTTGCAGCCCTCCGGCACCAACGGAGACCTGGAGATCGCAGTCATCGAGGCCAGCGGAGCCCGGCGCATATTTCGGCAGGCATTCGCCAGCCCTCCGCTGATGGTCCGCGAAGGCCGGATCAAGTACGACATTGCTGCCGGCCAGGTGCGCCTGGATCGCCGCCAGCAGGAGCGGCCTGGTTTTGTCAGCGGATCGATGATCTACGGCTTGACGGCCAACACCAGCCTGGCTGCCGGTCTGCAGGCCTCGCCCGGCTATTTGTCGTATTCGCTGGGTGCGGGCCTGAACACGCCGCTTGGCGCGGTCTCCCTGGATGCCATCCACTCGCGCAGCAACGCCGGCGGCTTGTCCGCAAGCGGGGACCGTCTCAACTTTCGCTATGCAAGATTTGTCGAGACGACCGGCTCCCATGTCTCCTTCAATGTGCAGCATGGCTTGCGCGAAGGGTTTCGCACGCTCTCCGATCACGTCGAGCGAAACGGCGCGCTGGCCGGCTCGCGGCCTGGCCAGCACTGGAGCCTGGGGCAAGGCAGCCGCCAACGCCTGGACGGCTACCTCTCTCAACCTGTCGGCCGCGGCTATGTCTATCTGAACGGGTCCTATGGCAAGAACTGGAATGGAACCGCTTCGCGCAGCGTGTCGCTGGCGTACAGCAATACGATCGGCAAGCTGAACTACAACATCTCGTTCACGCAATCACGAAACCTGAACTCGTCATGGGCCAACGCTCACGCCCCTCGTCATGACAACACCTTGATGCTCACGCTCAGCATGCCCCTGGGCGGCCCGGGCAACTCCACGCACGCCTTCTCTACACTGAGTCGGCAACGTGCCGGTACAAGTGCGCAGGCCGGCGTCTCCGGCACACTGCCCTTCGAACGCAATGTCAGCTACACCGTGGCTGGCAACAGGGATGCGGACGGCCAGCGCGACGCCTCGATCGGCGTGGGCACCGCAACCTCATTCGGCCGCCTCAATGCCAGCTACACCCATGGCGACCGCTACCGTGCGAGCAATTTCTCGGCATCGGGGTCCGTCGTGGCCCACGCAGGCGGCGTCAACCTCGGCCAGGGCTTGGGCGAAACCTTCATGCTCGCCAAGATCGAGCCCCCGGTGCCGGGCGTGGCAATCTCGAGCTTCTCCGGCGTCGAGACAGGACGCAATGGCTATGCAGTCATCCCCAGCGCTACCCCTTTCCGCGGCAACTGGGTGACGCTCAGGACACAGGGGCTCTCCAAGGACGTCGATATCACCAACGGCACACAGATGGTGGTGCCTACACGGGGCGCAGCCGGGCTGGCCAGGTTCACGGCAGTGACCGGGCGCCGCGTGCAGTTCGAATTGCGCGGGACCGACGGCCAGCCCCTGCCCTTTGGCGCGACTGTCGATGAACTGGACGGGACAAGGCTGGGGATTACCGACCCGCGCGGCCGTGCCCTGACCCTGCTGCCCACAGACCGCGAACACGGCGAGCTGGACGTACGCTGGGACAAGGCCACATGCCGCGTTGCCTATACGCTGCCGCCAAAGGTCGAAGGCGAGAACTACCAGCGCCACGCGCTTACCTGCTCGACACCCATCCCGCCCTCTCCCGAGCGCAAGGACCCCCGCTCCATTGCAGCAAGCGATGTACGGGCCAGGGGCCCCAAGGCTGACGCCTCATAACAGACGTCCAACAGGCCCAAAGGGCGGGAAGTGGTTCCCGCCCTTTTTTGTCCCGGCCAGGTAGCCAGATAGAGCGCTGAGCCCTCCACGCAAAGGCGACTGAAGCTGGCAGCAGCCAGAACGCTATCTTCGCCAGCAAGTTCCATATGCCGGCAAACGGAATGGATTGAGCCGGCCGCTCTGCAACGCTCAAACACCGTCGCGCCTTCATCGATACTTGCCTGACTTTTCGCGGCTCTCGACTCCTCGCCTTGCAATCTGGCTGGCGATGCCCCGTGGTCTGATGGTCTGCGACAGGCACGGCGGCACCGGCAGTCATGGCTGCGTATTCCGGTCAAACTGACCGCCTGTGCTGGTTGTGGCTGACCAGGCTGCTGGTCGTGACCGACGGAGCTCGGCCATGAGCGGTCGTCTGGCGCGAGGCCGCCAACGGCAGGTTGAGGCTGTCTACAGTCGCTCAACTCAAAGATTCCAATGACTGCAAGTGCCTAAAGCAGTCTTTGGAGCGTAACTTCCTCGTAGGTCCACTCCAAACCTAAAAGCCGTCGGTGAATTGTCACGAATTTCGGGTGACCGCTTTTACCTGGGTCGAACTGGTCCTATCGATCCAGAGCGGATGTTCATAACAATTTTCTTGTGGATGCACTCCGGGGCTGTCGGCAGCAGATCAGCGGTAGCCAAAGCGCGCGCGGAAAGTTCGGCAAATCATGCACGTGGCCAGCATCCACATGCTGGGGCGATCTCCGGAACACATCAACAATGTGGTTTGCCCCCAGTCTCAATGCGTAATGCTTGCGCACGTCTTTCAGCACACTGCGTCGACGAAAAGGCTGCTATTTACAACGCTGCAGCCCCTGTCGCCAACTTTGCCAAAAGCACAATGGGCTCAATCGAGCCCATTGCTTATCCGTCAAAAATATTGCATCAGGGCGTTATTGTGATGCCTTCTGAGGTTGGGACATCAATATCAACAGGCCCTATGGAGAAGGTCCAGCGAGCAGAAGCTACTCACATTGCTCGACAAACATAGTTAGTCGCCAGTGCACCGCCTTGAGGCGCTGCGCCAATGTAATGTGGATACGAACCAAATCGGCACATAGGTTTCGCTGCTACAAGTTCAAACGGCGGCAATGGCTTACGACTAGTAAGAAGCAGTTCGTTAGCCGGCTTCTTGCCATTTGCCACCCAATCATCAATAAGCCCAACGAAATCGATTGCACCGGGTGTCCCGTAAGTCGGAGCATTGGCAGATCCTGCTGGCAATCCAGTTGATGTATGGGGCAAACCGGGCACGGAATAAGCCATGAAAAACTCATCGACCTTCTGCTTCCCCATTTTTGCCACCACAGCATCGTAATAATCGATACCAGTTTGAGGGCTATTGCCTTTGTCCGACAGGTTCTCGCGCAAGATCAACTTACCTCCTCGTGCATAGAACGCACTGAGATCAGGGTCTGTCATATCCATCCATTGCGATAGCTGCTGCAGTCGAGCCACATGCTCCTCTGACTTGAAATCCAGTGGGTTGTATTTCGCATCTTTTGTGACGAAGTAACGAACCAAGCTACCGCCTACGGAATAGCTACGCCCTCCCCCAGTTGCATCGGGATTTGAGCTGGGTGCAACCGTTCCTGTCACCCAGCGTTCGAAAGCGCCATCAACACCTTCACTACCGTACAAGTAACCTGGATAGGATTGCAGTTGATTAGCCAGCGCGAAGGAATACCGTTGGCCTCCATATACCCAGCGCAGGGTCGCTAGCTGTGCATCTGAAAAGCATGAGCCCCCATCATCATTACCGCTGGGGCAACGGAGAGCGGCAATCGCCTCCTCCGCAAGGGGCTGACAGGCCTTGTAATTGCTCACGACCTGATCCTCGATGCCGTCAATAGCATCACAGGCCTTTCGGACCGTGTCATGAACAAGTTGTACTTTGCCCCCCAGCCAAGCTCCTGGCTGGCTCTGAACTTGGCCCATGCTCAACTGGAACTGCCAAAGGCCCATAAGCCGAATCACAGGGTCTACGACGACGATCCCATCAAAATCTGCTGGATATCGCTGAGCCATCAGCATGCCTTCGCGGCCGCCTTCAGAACCTCCGATGTAATAAGCCTTGAGCGCTCGGCGTCCGTAGAATTTTTCCGACATCTGCACACCTACATCACGCGTCTTTTTGTACGCGGCATACGCATAGTTTGTCAGCGCTTCATCATTAAGAGCGAAGGCTCCGGCATCCACGCCGGCTGAAACTTGGTGCCCTGAATCTGTGCCAAGAGTCATATAGCCCCTTGTAAGCGGCAGCGGCGTCTCGGGGCCATCTGCACGGCCTGGACCAAGACCAGTCACCAAGGTCCCGTTGAGTCCACCACCGCCCATTTGCACGCTCTTTCCGTTCCATGAGGTGGGAAGATTGACTTGGGACTTGATCAACGGTGCCGAAGCGTCTACAGGACGAATGTCAATCAGCAATTCGCAATAGTCTGGCGTTGCTGCAACCATTGCCGTTCCAGCCGCATTAGGAACTGCGGCCATCGCGGTACGGTACGTAGCTTTGGTGACAACAGCGCCTTTGGTCGGTTCCGCAATACTTGCTGCATCAACTTGAGCACTCTGCAGCGCAACACAAGCATTGGCGGCATCACGAACGACCTGTGGAGAGGTAAAGTCTGCACTGCCATCGTCTCCACCGCATGCTGACACTAATAAGCTTGCGGCAAGGGCGACTGGAGCAAAGTAGAAGCCGGCTGGTGCTTTAAAAGACGGAATAGTTTTGGCTCGTTCCATGGGGTGTGTCCTTTTTTTTCGAGAGTTCTTAGAACGAATGCCTCAGACCCAGCATCACCCCGGTTTGAGAATCTCCCGCGAGCGGGTTGCCTCCCACAGCAGCTGAGCTGACGGAAATGGCCAAACGCTTTCCATTGTTTATGTGCGCGACCTGGGCATACGCAGCCGTTCGCTTGGAGAACTTGTAGGTACCGCGCAATGCAGCCAGTGTCGAATGATCGCCACCCTGCGAATAGCGCAGCTGCTGTATTTGCCCGTCTACGGTAACGGCTGTAGACGGACTCCAGGAAAGTCCCACCCAAGCTAGGTTGCTGCGTCGAGTCGCGCCATTGGTAAGCGATGCGGCTGCAGCCGCGTCGTTGTCACGGCGGATCACGCCAGCCCCAAATTTGAGCGAAGGAGTCAACGAGGCATAGCCATTGAGCATGATGCGCCGGTCCTTCATGTCCGAACGCACCAGCCCCGCAAAAGCGCCTGTACCGCCGCGCATCTCGTCAACAGCTATCGCAGCTCCCCAAGGAGCAGTGTCGTACTTGAGCATGGCAGACCACTGGCGGCAAGCCTGCCTGTCCGTGCTTGATTCCCCTGCGCAATTGGCCCCTGATGGACTAGGACCGGCATTGACCGTATCACGTCCGAAACTGTAGGAGCCCCCCAGACTCCAGGCTCCAAAGCGGCCGCGATAGGCCAGCGAATTATCGGTACGTGTATTGGGTATGTAGCTGTCCAGGCTGCTGAGTCCGAAGGCATTTGGCCCCAGCAGATCGGCATCGAACAGCGCCCAGTACAGCATGGTGTAGTTCCGTCCCACCGATGCACTCCCCCAGCCTCCACTCAAGCCGACCCAGGCTTGACGCCCGAAGCCACGACCACCCTGATTGAGGGTTCCGGAATCCACGCCGAATCCGGACTCAAGTGCAAATTCGGCATTCAGGCCGCCGCCCAGATCCTCCTTGCCGCGAACGCCCCAACGCGAAGGCGCCGTACCAGTCAACCCAGGCATTCTCATCAACGAGCCTCCGCCCTGCACATTGCTTAGGTGCTCAATTCCGGTATCCAGGTGCCCATATAGCGTGACCGAAGAAGCGGTCTGTGCCCGCGCACCCATGGCTGCAGCCAACGATAGCGAAGCTAACAACACCGGGCTGAAATTACGTTTCATGTTTTTGTCTCCTGTTGATGTAGTAATAGAAATCAGCACGCCGCAACGCCACACCCGTTTGAGAGTGCTAGCTACAGACGCTTGGGGAATGGGAGTGCTCGCCCCGTTCAGGCGGCGGGACTATCGCAGAACATGACAAAGCGCGCCTCGCGCCGAGCAATCAACCAATGGCCTTCGGCAGTGCGGCAAAAGTGGTCGTTGAATTCGCCCAGCAGTTGTCGAGCATGAGCCTTACGACCATGCACTGTCACTGGCTCCGAGTCATCGCAAGACCAAAGCAGCACCTGGCTATGCGCGCTTGCGGTGTCCGCGCCATGCATTTCGACCAGGATATTGGTGAGCAAATGTCGTGACATGCGGCCGGTTGGTCGCTTCTGATAGGCAGCCGCAATGGCACTGCGACCCTCCAATGGTTCACCATTAGGACGCTGCAACACGGCATCTTCGGCAAACAACTGTGAGAAGCGCAGGGCATCTCCAGCGTCGGCATAGGCCGCTGCACGTAAAACCAGATCAATGCAAGCCTGTTGGTTCAGCTGCTGTTGCAGGTCGTTGTTCATCACATGTCTCCTCGGATCGGCCACTTGAGTTATGCCGTTTTTATTTGATGTCCAAGGATTCCACGAGCCAGCATTTAGAGCCAATGCCACCATCCATTCAATCAATGCGTTTTACTTATGAGGCAATGACGCCAAAGACTGTCGTTACGTTAATCTAGACGAGCCATGAACCTTCCATCTCTATCACCGCCCAGCGTCATCACGCATGAGTCATCGCATTTCCCGGATTTGGCCAGCCAGTTGCGATCCATGCGAGCCGCACTGACTGTCGTGCGTCAAGGTAGCACCATTCGCGCAGCGCAGGCGATGCACCTATCCCAGCCAGCTGTTGCAAGATCAGTGCTGCAGCTTGAGGACGCTTGCAGGCTTCCGCTTTTCATTCGCGGTGCACGTGGCATGATGCCGACCGCACTGGGAAACCAACTAGCTGCACGTATCGAGACAATGCTCCAGCATCTTGGCAGCGGAGCCGCCGAAGCTCAGGCCGCATCCACCCTCACAACGCGGCGTTCTTCATTGCCTCACCGCTTCGCAGAGGTGGTGCCTCCTGGGCATTTACGAGCCCTGCTGGCTATCGCCCGATGCGGCAGCGAGTCCCTCGCGGCGCAGGAGATAGGCGTCACACAGCCATCCATACATGCCGCGCTTCAAGGCCTGGAGGCCAGCCTGGGCCTGCAGCTGTTTTACAAGCTCACCTTCGGAACTCGGCTCACACCGTCGGGAGAAGCTCTGCTGCGGCGTGTCAAATTGGCTTTGGCGGAAATCAGGGATATGGAAAGCGATATCTCGGCCTGGCATGGTCAGATCAAGGGGCGTGTGGTGGTCGGGGTATTGCCGCTGTCCGTCGGCATCTTTTTGCCAAGTGCCGTAGACATGCTCTCCGCAAGTCACCCCGACATTGAGATCAGCATTGTTGACGGCACCTACGAAAGCCTGATGCAAGGCCTTATGAGTGCAGATATTGATGTCATTGCCGGCGCACTGCGTGCACAGGTGCCGGGGGATGAGGTGCAGCAGCTTCAAATGTTCGACGACGACCTGGTTGTAGTCGCACCCAGCAATCACGACAGCCTACAGCGTAAGCACCTGACACTGAAGGAGCTTCTGCAATGGCAGTGGGTTACGCCATTGCCCAACACACCAGCAGACAGTGCAATGGTCAAGCTATTCCGCTCGCACGGCCTGGAGCCGCCGCGCAGCAATCTCCGAGCGAGCAGCCCGACCATGACGCTGGCCTTCGTGCTGCAGACCGGCAGGCTTGCCCTTGCCTCGCGTGGACAGGCCATGCGGGACAACCATGGCGGCTTGCTGTCTATCTTGCCCGTGGAACTGCCCTCCACTCGCCGAGGCATAGGCCTTGCGATACGTGCGCAGGGAACCGCCTCACAGAATCTGGAACTGTTCATACGGGCCTGCCGCCAGACCATGGCGGACATGCCCGGATAGCTCGTTCGCCTAGCGAAGCATCCAGTCGGCCAGGGCTTTGGACACCTGTTCAGGCTGCTCCATGGTACTCATGTGACCGCTATCCTCGATCACCACCAACTCTGCTCTAGGACATAACTCCTGCATGCGTTCGTGACGGGACAAAGGACTCCAAAGGTCTTGCCGCCCGCAGACCAACAAGGTTGGACAATTGAGCGACTGCAAGACCGCTGTGGCGTCGGGCCGCCCCAGCAGAGCATCAATCTGTGCGGAAAAGATTGCCGGAGTGAAGCGCGCGACCATGTCCAGGACTTCCTCGAACAGCGGAGTGTCAAGACGACCGGGATGTACCATGCCTCGCGCCCATTGGGCGCCCATCTCGCGCATGCCGTGATCACGCGCCTTGCGCAGCAAAGCCATCCGTTTGGCACGCTCGCTGGCACCGGCCTCACCAGTCGCGATGGGCTCCATGCCGGTGTCCAGCAAAGCCAGACGCTCTACGCGCTGTGGAGCCATCCTCGCGATCTCCAGTGCCACACGCCCCCCCATGGAATGCCCGGCCAAGGAAAAGCGCTGTGCACCTACTTCGCTCAGCACCAGATGGGCCATGTCTTCAATGGAAGCCGCATGCTCATAAGATGGAATGATGCTGTCCGCGAAGGAAAGCGCCTTTCTCTGCTCATGCCATACCACCTCGTCACAAAGCAAGCCGGGCAAAAATACGATGCAGGGTCTGCTCATGCTGCATCCTCCAAAATCAGATGGCCGACGGCCGTGTCCGATGCGGGCACATGGTAGAAGCGGTGCGCCACCTTGGGCAGCGGTGCGGGGCCGTCTACATCGGACATGGCACCGCGCGCGATCAGCCACATCACCAGCTCGATGCCTTCCGAGCCGGCTTCGCGCACATAGTCGATATGCGGCATCTGCGCCAGCCCATGCGGGTTCTCGACCAGCAGGTCCAGGAACTGGTTGTCCCATTCCTTGTTGATCAGGCCCGCGCGCGCACCCTGCAACTGGTGGCTCATGCCGCCCGTGCCCCAGATATGCACGTTGATGTCCTGGTCGTAGCTCTCCACGGCCTTGCGGATGGCGCGGCCCAGGTTGAAGCAGCGCTGGCCGGTGGGCACGGGATACTGCACCACGTTCACGGCGAAGGGGATCACCGGGCAGGGCCAGG
>NZ_RSDT01000020.1:0-36492 GCF_004522605.1 Comamonas sp. A23 | reverse complement strand
CCTGGCCCTGCCCGGTGATCCCCTTCGCCGTGAACGTGGTGCAGTATCCCGTGCCCACCGGCCAGCGCTGCTTCAACCTGGGCCGCGCCATCCGCAAGGCCGTGGAGAGCTACGACCAGGACATCAATGTGCATATCTGGGGCACGGGCGGCATGAGCCACCAGTTGCAGGGTGCGCGCGCTGGCCTGATCAACAAGGAATGGGACAACCAGTTCCTGGACCTGCTGGTCGAGAACCCCCACGGTCTGGCGCAGATGCCACATATCGACTACGTGCGCGAAGCCGGCTCGGAAGGCATCGAGCTGGTGATGTGGCTGATCGCGCGCGGCGCCATGTCTGATGTGGACGGCCCCGCACCGCTGCCCAAGGTGGCGCACCGCTTCTATCATGTGCCCGCATCGAACACCGCAGTGGGCCATCTGATCCTCGAGAATCAGTAAACGTTTCACTACGTTCGCTGCTTCGCGTATTCACTGCCCCCCTGTGGGGGGGGCTTCGCCTCCTTGAGGCGGCTCTACGGAGATCCCAATCATGAGCAAGACCATCAAAGTAGCGCTGGCTGGCGCAGGTGCCTTCGGCATCAAGCACCTGGACGGCATCAAGAACATCGACGGCGTGGAAGTCGTCTCCCTGGTCGGTCGCCGTTTTGACCAGACCAAGGAAGTGGCCGACAAATACGGCATCAAGCACGTGGCAACCGATCTGGCCGAAAGCCTGGCGCTGCCCGAAGTCGATGCCGTGATCCTGTGCACGCCCACGCAGATGCACGCCGAGCAAGCCATCGCCTGCATGAAGGCCGGCAAGCATGTGCAGGTCGAGATCCCTCTGGCCGATGCCCTGAAGGACGCCCAGGAAGTGGCCGAGCTGCAAAAGCAGACCGGTCTGGTGGCCATGGTGGGCCATACCCGCCGCTTCAACCCCAGCCACCAGTGGGTGCACAAGAAGATAGCAGCCGGCGAGTTCAACATCCAGCAGATGGATGTGCAGACCTACTTCTTCCGCCGCACCAATATGAATGCGCTGGGCCAGGCCCGCAGCTGGACAGACCACCTGCTGTGGCACCATGCTGCCCACACCGTGGACCTGTTCGCCTACCAGGCCGGCAGCCCCATCGTCAAGGCCAACGCCGTGCAAGGCCCCATCCACAAGGATCTGGGCATCGCCATGGACATGAGCATCCAGCTCAAGGCCGCCAACGGCGCGATCTGCACGCTGAGCCTGTCGTTCAACAACGACGGCCCTCTGGGCACTTTCTTCCGCTACATCGGCGACACCGGCACCTACCTTGCGCGCTACGACGATCTGTACACCGGCAAGGACGAGAAGATCGACGTGTCCCAGGTCGATGTCTCCATGAACGGCATCGAGCTGCAGGACCGCGAATTCTTCGCAGCCATCCGCGAAGGCCGCGAACCCAACTCCAGCGTGCAGCAGGTGTTCAACTGCTACAAGGTCTTGCACGACCTGGAGCAGCAACTGAACGCGGATTGATCAGCGCGGACTGATTGCCTGGCGCATCTCCGCACGAAAGCCCCCGCAGCCTGTGGCTGCGGGGGCTTGTTTCATTGCGCAAAGTCTCTGTCGCTGCGCGAGGAGGTCGTAGTCGCATTCTTGTGTGGCCGAATCCAGAACCTATACCGAGGCTATCCTTCCCAGGAACGATGGCGCAGTTGACGGGGAGATTGGCCAAACCAGCGCTGGCACGCTCGGGTGAGCACGGCCTGGTCTGAATACCCCAGCAGTTGCGCGATATGGCCCAGGCTCAGGTCGGGCTGCGCAAGCAATTGGGCCACCCAGGTCTTGCGCGCGCTATCGCGCAGCTCTTCGAAGGCTGCGCCTTCCGCCTGCAGGCGTCGCTGGAGGGTGCGCGGGTGCTGGCTCAGGGCGCGCGCCACCGAGGGCAGGTCGGCCATGCCCATGCGAACCAGATTAGCCAGCGCGTTGCGCACCTGGTCTGTCACGCCGGTATCTCTGCCCGGCGCTGCTCCCAACAAGAAACGTTCGACAAACTGCTGCAGCAGCCGGTTGTGTCTAGGCATGGGCTGACGCCAGGCCAGCGGGTCGACGGCAATGCCGTCAAAGCTGGAGCGAAAGCGCGGCAACTGACCCAGGTGCCGCCGGTATTGCGCGCTGCTGCCCACGGGGGCATGGCGCAGATGGATGGCCGCAGGGCGCAGTGCGCCTTCGGACAGCACATGGATCAGGCGGCACATATAGGCCACGCAGATTTCCGTACCCTGGGGCATGTGGGCTTGGGAGGGTAGGCGCGAAAGCACTTCCACGCATTCCAGCCCCTCGTCGGGCGCCATGAAGGTTCTGTAGCTCAGGGTGGGGTTGTGGAAGTGGACATACTTGCCGCCCTGCATCATGCCCTCGCGTACGGTGGGCGCGGACTGTATGACCAGTCCCAGCAGGCCCAGGGTTTCGACACCTTGCTGCGCACACAGGCGCAGCCCGAAATCCTGCACGCCCAGCACGCAGGCGGCTTCCTCTATGGCCAGGGCCACGGCGTGACTGGGCAGGTAGCGCTCGGGGTCGGCCAGATCTTCCGGCACCAGGCCGCAGGCGCGCAGGATGGCGGCGGGGTCGCCGCCCTGTGCGCGCACCAGTTCCTCAAAGCCCGCGAGCGAGGCGGCGCGGACACTGGTCATGACGGCGGAATCAGCGTGTTTGGCTGGCATCGGGGTATGTACTGCATGTCGTTCAACATCAAAATCCTGTCGCGCAAACACAAGTTTTGCCAGAGGGCTAGACCTAGCATGGCTGCGTGACAGACACGATTGACGCAAGTCGGGCCCAGGCTGGAGCTTCACCTCAAGGCCGTGATCCCTGCTCATTCCTGTCGGCTCACGCCCCAGCAGACAAGCAGGAGACACCCGGTATGGCACAGCATTTTGACTTTCTCATCATCGGCGCCGGTATTTCCGGCATTGGTGCGGCCCGTCATCTGCGCGAGCAGTTCGCGGACCGCAGCCTGGCCATCCTCGAAGCCATGGACGGCTTCGGCGGCACCTGGTGGACGCACCGTTACCCGGGCGCGCGCTCGGACAGCGACCTGTTCACCTATGGCTATGGCTTCAAGCCCTGGACGGGCAATGCCATCGCCACGGCGGACGAGATTCGCCACTACCTGGCCGAGACCATTGAGGAGAACGATCTGGCCCCGCTGATCCGCTACGGCCACAAGGTGCAATCGGCCCGATGGTCCTGTGAAGACAGGCTCTGGACACTGGAAGTCACCCACAGCGGCTCGGACGAGGTGCAGACCTTTACCACCGGTTTTCTCTGGGTCTGCGCCGGCTATTACGACCACGGCCAGGGCTATACGCCAGAGTGGCCGACGCTCAAGGACTTCAAGGGCCAAGTCATTCACCCGCAGCACTGGCCGCAGGACCTGGATTACACGGGCAAGCGCATCGTGGTCATAGGCTCGGGTGCCACGGCGGTCACGCTGATTCCCAGCCTGGCGCCGGATGCGGGCCATGTGACCATGCTGCAGCGCTCGCCCACCTTTTTCCTGCCCGCGTCCGAGCATCCGCTGGTGCCGCTGCTCAAGCCTTTGAACCTGCCCGAGGACTGGTACCACGAGATCATGCGCCGCGCCTTCATCGCGCGCACCGACGAGATCGTGCAGACCTCGAGGCAACACCCCGAAGCGATGCGCGCTTTCCTGCTTGGCGAGATCCGCTCCCATCTGCCCGAGGGCTTTGACATCGACAGGCACTTCAACCCCAGCTACCGCCCCTGGCAGCAGCGCATTGCCGTGGTGCCCAACGGCGACTTCTTCCAGGCCATGCGAGAGGGCAAGGCCTCGGTGGTGACGGACACCATAGAGAACTTCGACGCCAGCGGCATCCAGCTGACCGGCGGCGGGCATCTGGACGCCGACATCATCGTTACTGCCACAGGCTTCAATCTCAAGCTTTTCGGCGGCATTGCGTTCAGCGTGGATGGCGCGCCGGTGGATTTTCGCGAGCGCATCTCCTACCGGGGCGTGATGATCGAGGGCGTGCCCAATATGGCCTACACCCAGGGCTACTTCCGCTCCAGCTGGACGCTGCGCTGCGACCTGGTGTGCGACTGGGTGTGCCGCCTGCTTGCCCATATGCACGAGCAAGGCCATGCCGAGGTGCGGCCCACCGTGGCTGCAGCCGATGCCGGCATGCAGCGCCTGTCATGGATAGAGGCCGACAACTTCAACGCTGGCTATGTGCTGCGTGCGCAGGATGCCATGTTCGGCCAGGGCGACCGCCAGCCCTGGAGGCATGACCTGGAATACGCCGAAGAGCGCGTGGTTCTGTCTGCCGCATCGCTGCAGGACGCTGCCTTGGCCTATCGCTAGGTCCGCCCCCGTATCCGTTCCCTCACTCTTTATAACGACAGGAGACTTCACCCATGGCTCTCGATCCCCATCTGGCCGGCGTCCTGCAGCAACTGGCCGCTGCCAACAGGAAAGCCACCGCAGACGGCACGCCCGAAGAAGGCCGTGCCGGCTATCTGGCGCTGACCCGTGGCTCGCTCACACCGCAGCAGATCGTGCCCGTGGCCAGCGTTCAGGACATCACCGTGCCCGGCGGCGCAGGCCCTGTGGCCGCGCGCATCTATCGGCCCGAAGGCGCCGGGCCTTTTCCCACCGTGGCCTATTTCCACGGCGGAGGCTATGTCATCGGCAACCTGGACACGCATGACAATATGTGCCGCGAGATCTGCCGTGGCGCGCGGGCCGTGGTGGTGTCGGTGGACTACCGGCTTGCCCCCGAGCATCCCTTCCCCGCAGGCATAGAGGACGCCTTCGCCGCCGCCAAATGGGTGGTCGCCAATGCGCATGAGCTGGGGGGCAGCGCCACCGTGGCCGTGGCCGGCGACAGCGCCGGCGGCAACTTCTGCGCCGTGGTGGCGCAGCAGCTGCGCGATGCGGGCATTGCCCTGGCTGCGCAATTCCTCATCTACCCCGCGGTAGACCATGCCGCCGCGGAGTACGCCAGCGCCGAGGAGAACGCCAAGGGCTATTTCCTGGAGGCCGAGACCATGGCCTGGTTCTACAACCATTACGCCGGCACCTGCCCTGATGCGCTGGATCCGCGCCTGGCGCCGCTGCAGGCCAAGAGCCTGGCAAACCTGCCGCCCGCCGTGATCGTGAATGCCGAGTTCGATCCGCTGCGTGATCAGGGCGCGGCCTATGCCCAGGCGCTGCGTGCTGCGGGCGGCCAGGCCGAGCTGATTGAAGGTGCGGGAATGATCCACGGCTTCTTCGACATGGGCCGCTGGTCGCCGGGCGCGCAGGCCATCATCACGCACAGCATCGAGCGCTTTGCTGCGCTGCTCAAAACGAGAACCCACTGAGGAGGCCCGCGATGACCCATGTGAATCACCTCACCGTCCTCGGTTCGGGCGTGCTGGGCGGTCAGATCGCCTGGCACAGCGCGTTCAAGGGCAAAACCGTTGCCGTCTACGACATCTCGGAAGATGCGCTGGAGCGCTGCCGCGCCGCACAGGCGCACTACGCAGCCATCTATCTGACGGAACTTGGTGCC
Organism: Comamonas sp. A23; assembly: GCF_004522605.1. Classification (NCBI taxonomy): domain Bacteria; kingdom Pseudomonadati; phylum Pseudomonadota; class Betaproteobacteria; order Burkholderiales; family Comamonadaceae; genus Comamonas; species Comamonas sp. A23. Next base: position 30,958 of record NZ_RSDT01000020.1, on the reverse strand, counting down.
AGCGAGGCCGACATCGAGGCCACGCGGCAGCGCCTGAGCTTTGGCACGGACATGGCCCGGGCTGTGGCCAAGGCCGATCTGGTCATCGAGGCCGTGCCGGAGATCCCGGATGTCAAGACCGGTGTCTACCAGCAGATGGCGCCGCTGCTTCAGGCCCACACCGTGGTCGCTACCAATTCGTCCACCTTTTTGCCCAGCGATTTCGCGGCGGCCACGGGCCGGCCCGAAAAGTTCTGCGCGCTGCACTACGCCAACTACATCTGGTCGGCCAATGTCGTGGAAATCATGCCGCACGCGGCGACGGCCCGGGCCACGCTGGAGACCGTCACCCGCTTTGGCATCGAGACAGGCATGGTGCCGATTCCCATCGCCGTGGAGCACAACGGCTATGTCATCAACACCTGGTTCCCCGCACTGCTCAAGGCGGCCCAGACGCTGGTGACCCAGGGCATCGCCACGCCCGAGGACGTGGACCGCACTTTCCTGATTGCCAACCGCGGTGCCCGCATGGGGCCGTTCGGCATGATGGACATTGTGGGCATGAAGACTTGCTACGACGTATCTTCCTACTGGGGCCGGCTGCAGGGCGATGCGCAGCAGCTAGCCAATGCCGAATACGTCAAGACCCGGTTGATGGACAAGGGCCGTACCGGCATGCTGGCGGGCAAGGGCTATTACGACTACCCGAATCCGGCTTATGCAGCAGCGGACTTTCTGGCAGTGCCGGCGCTGTCGCAGCTATCCGACATCGTCGATCGCTGTACTTCAAGAGCCTGAGCCCCTGGTGCACAGATGGCGCATGCGGCCTTGCCTCTGTGCCTGGTGCTGCAGTGAGGCAGTGAGGCAGTGAGGCAGTGAGGCAGTGAGGCAGTGCCGGGCAGGCACCTGACGAGCACAGATTTTGATGCGGACATTATTTTGGCTTGGCATCGGCCATCGACGAACCGGAAGGCTGCTGCTGGAATAATATTGCTCCAGCTTGTATAGCGGCCTGCGACCGCGCTTGGTTCGGTTGAAGGCCTTTGGATGCATAAGGAAAGTTAATGGAAAACCGCAAAGTCGGCCCATTCAGCGTCGCCAATGTCGCGCTGGGCTGCATGAACTTCTGCCATGCCTACGGCAACCCCGTCTCTACCGAGCAGTCGCACGCCGTGCTGCATGCGGCACTGGACGCGGGCGTTACGCTGTTCGACACTGCCGCGCTCTATGGTTTTGGCGCCAGCGAATCGCTGATCGGCCCTGTGCTCAAGCCTCATCGCAACCACATCACCCTGGCCAGCAAATGCGGCATGGCCGGCGTGCGCGGCGAAGACGGCGTGATGCGCCGCGTCATCGACGGTCGTCCCAAAACCCTGCGCCAGAACTGCGAAGACAGTCTCAAGCGCCTGGGCACTGATGTGATCGATCTCTACTATCTGCATCGCTGGGATAAGAACGTGCCCATCGAGGAGTCGGTGGGCGAGATGGCACGCCTGAAGGAAGAGGGCAAGGTTCGCGCTCTGGGCCTGTCGGAAGTGGGGTCCGATGCGCTGCGCCGCGCGCACAAGGAGCACCCGATTGCCGCGCTGCAAAGCGAATATTCGCTGTGGTCGCGCAATGCAGAGCTGGGCACGCTCGCCGCCTGCAAGGAGCTGGGCATTGCCTATGTGGCCTTCAGCCCCATGGGGCGCGCTTTCTTCAGCGGCAAGCTGCAGCAGGTGGACAACCTGGTCAAGGGCGATATCCGCGCCTCCATGCCGCGCTTTGCTGGCGAGGCCTATGCGCAGAATCTGCGCCTGCTGGCGCCCATGCAGGCCGTGGCGGAAAAGGCCGGCTGCACGCTGGCCGAGCTGGCCATCGCCTGGGTGCTGCACCAGGGCGAGCATGTGATTGCCTTGCCCGGCACCACCAGCGTGGAGCATCTGCACGAAGACATTCGCGGCGGCCGCGTCCATCTCGACGCCGAGCTGCTGGCCGAGCTCGATGACATCTTCAAGCCCGAAGCCATTGCCGGCGACCGCTATGCGCTGCAAGGCCAGGGCGAGGTCGATACCGAGAAATACGCGTTTGAAAAGCGCCCAGGCTAGTGCCTTTGCGGACGCCCGGTCAGGGGCGGTCTGCGGCGTTGCCTCGCCGGCCGCGCAAATCCTCGCAATAGCACCACTATTGCTGCGGTATCGCGCGCGGGGGGCCGCCCCCTAGCATTCCATCCCGCGAAGGCCCTGGCGCGGAGGGGGAGCGTAAACAGGTTCTGGTTTGCTTCAGGTTTGGGGCAGGGCGTGCAGTGGAATGTCCCTGTCCTGGGCCAGCTGCATCAGCTCAGCGCAGCTGCGTGCGGCCAGAAACCGGGCCACGCCCTGATGGATCTCTGGCTTACGCATATCGGTTGGGTGGCTGAACAGCAGGTCCGCCGCTTCGCACAGGCGCTGTGCAAAGTGGGGCTCCAGCGCGGCCACGGCCACGATGCCGTCGGCACAGGGATAGATGCGGTAGCCCGCATGGGCGCCGCCGACATCGCCTGCGGGCTGGGTCAGGCCCCAGTGCCAGGGCAGGGCCAGCCATTGGGCGGCCTGGGCCAGGCCGACCTCGCGCACTATGCCGTGCCCGCTGCGGCTGCTGACGAGCACGGCCTGGAGTACGGCCTCGCTGGCCATCAGCGCCCCCGCCATATCGGCAAACAGGCTGGGGGGCAGGGCGGTGCTGTGCACGAGGCCCGCTTCGGCCTGATAGGTGAGGTCGTGACCGGGGACATCGGCCAGTTCGCCCGCGCTGCCGACCACGCGCACCAGCGACAGTCGGGGGTAGCGCTGCTGCAGGGCTTCCCAGCCCAGGCCCAGCTTGCTCAGTGCCGAGGGCCGGAACGAGGTCAGCAGCACATCGGTTTGAGCCAGTTGCTCATGCAGACTGGCCTGGCCTTCGGCGGTCTTGAGATCGGCCTGCAGGGTTTGCACCTTGTCATGCATCTGCGCGTAGGCATCTGGGCAGTAGAGGCCCATGGGGTCGGCGCTGCGGCCTGCGCCGGGTGCCAGAGGCTCGAGCTTGCGGCAATCGGCTCCCATGCCGGCGCAGCGCCACAGTGCGGCGGGGCCGGGCAGGTTCAGAGCCAGGCTGAGTATGCGAATTCCTTGCAGGGGTTGAATGGCGGTGCTTGGCATGAGTGGGAGTCTTCCTTGTCTGGACTTGTGCAAGCCAGGGTGGCATCAGGATGGTTTCCTTGAAGCGAAGCCCTTGCTTGAGTCTGATTTGCGTAAGTCGTGCTTGTGCAACTGCTGTTGTAGTGCAAGCCGGGCCCTGACCCTGGCACTTTCAGGACAGTCTGTTGCGGTGGCGGTGCTTTCAGGCGCTGTTGCGCTGTGGCAAGCTTGTCCTATCTAAGAACGTGTTTACGATCTCTACGCAGCCGCGTTGGAGCGCAATCGGGATGAGTTCGAAGCGATGGCCCGCCGCTTGCACTGGGGTGCAAGCAAGAGACAGCGCACAGAAATCGCCCGATTTCGCTCCAACCCTCCGGGACAGTGTCTTTGCGGGCAGTCTGCGGCGTTGCGAATCCTCGCAATAGCACGGCTATTGCTGCGGTATCGCGCCTAGCATCCCATCCCGCAAAGCCTCTGTCGCGGCGCGAGGAGATCGTAAACATGTTCTATAAAACGCCCCTAGGGGCGTGTTCGATTGACCGAGATGCGTAGACGTACGCTTTTGTCCCTGGGCGCAGCCTCCGTGCTGGCCGCCGGCGGGGGCTGGAAGGCTTTTTCAATGAACTCCACTTCTTCTTCCTTGTTGCCCGAGCAACTGCTGCAGCAGCTCAAGCCTTCGCCGCGCATGCCGGTGATGTTTCTCGGCCACGGCAGTCCCATGAATGTGATCGAGGACACGCACTGGCGCCAGAGCTGGAAGGCGCTGGGCCAGGAGCTGACGGCCAAGGGCATTGCGCCGCAGCTGATTCTCTGCGTCTCGGCCCACTGGCTGACCGAGTCCGACTGGGCGCTGACCGGCATGGCCCAGCCGCGCACGATTCATGACTTCGGCGGCTTTCCGCAAGAGCTGTTCGACCAGCAATATCCGGCGCCCGGCGCGCCAGAGGTGGCCAGACAGCTGGCGGCCGAGCTGCATTCGCCGCTGGACGGATCGGCCTTGCTGCTGGACCAGAAATGGGGTTTTGACCATGGCACCTGGTCGGTGTTGCTGCCCATGTTTCCCGAGGCCAGCATTCCCGTCATGCAGCTGAGCATGCCCTATGGACTGGCGCCCGAAAAGCATTTCGAGATGGGCCGCCAGCTGCGCGCGCTGCGCGACCGCGGCGTGCTCATCGTGGGCAGCGGCAATATCGTGCACAACCTGCGCGCCATGCAGCGCGGTGCCAGCGACAACCAGGCCTATGACTGGACGATACAGTTCGACACCGAAGTGCAGCAGCGTCTGGACAGCGGCAATCTGGCGGATCTGAGCACCTTTCTGGACTGGGGGCCACAGGCCCGTCTGGCCCATCCCACGCACGACCACTATCTGCCTCTGCTGTATGCGGCAGGGGCCGTGCAGGAGGGCGAAGCGCCGCGCGTGTTCAACACGGCCTACCAGTATGCGGCACTGTCCATGCGCTCGGCCATCTGGGGATTGAACGCCTGAATTATGATTTTGATAGCTTGATGCGATTGATTTACAAGGCTTTCAGATGATTTTCTGCCTGAAAACAATATGGGGAAATCGCTGGCAGCTATCAATTAATAGGTAGACACTAAAACGGCCATAAAAAAAGAGCAACGGACTTTTCATCCGTTGCTCTTTGGTTTTCAGGAACCAGGCCCTGAATCGTGAGCTTAGATCACGGCGGCGATGGCCTTGCAGACATAGTCGATGTTCTTGCTGTTCAGCGCAGCCACGCACATGCGACCGGTGTCGGTGCCGTACACGCCGAACTCGGAGCGCAGGCGCACCATCTGGTCCTTGGACAGGCCGGAGTACGAGAACATGCCGATCTGGGTGGTGATGAAGGACATGTCCTGGGTCACGCCGGCAGCCTTCAGGCCGTCGACCAGCTTCTGGCGCATGGCCTTGATGCGCACGCGCATCTCGCCCAGCTCCTTTTCCCACAGAGCGTGCAGCTCGGGGTTGTTCAGCACGGCTGCCACGACGGCGCCGCCATGTGTGGGAGGGTTGGAGTAGTTGGTGCGGATGACGATCTTCAGCTGCGACAGCACGCGAGCGGCTTCTTCCTTGTCGGAGGCCACCACGGACAGGGCGCCCACGCGCTCGCCGTACAGGCTGAAGCTCTTGGAGAAGGAAGTCGAGACAAAGATGTTCAGGCCGGCAGCCACGAACTTGCCGATCACGGCGCCGTCTTCGGCGATGCCGTGGCCAAAGCCCTGGTAGGCCATGTCCAGGAAGGCGACCAGGCCCTTGGCCTTGACGACGGCGATCACTTCATCCCACTGAGCGGCGGTGATGTCGTAGCCGGTGGGGTTGTGGCAGCAGGCGTGCAGCACGACCACGGTGCCGGCAGCGGCAGCGTTCAGGTCGGCCAGCATGCCGGCGAAGTCGATGGAGCGGGTGGCTGCATCGTAGTAAGCGTAGGTGCCGACTTCAAAACCAGCGTTGGTGAAGATGGCCTTGTGGTTTTCCCAGCTGGGGTTGGAGATCAGGACCTTGGCGTTGGGGTTGAGCTTCTTGAGGAAGTCGGCGCCGATCTTCAGGCCGCCGGTGCCGCCGATGGCTTGCACGGTGGCAACGCGGCCGGACTTGACCACGTCGGACTCGGCACCGAACACCAGGGCCTTGACGCCGTTGTCATAGGCGGCAATACCGTCGATGGGCAGATAGCCGCGGGCGGTGGGCTTTTCCATCATGGCCTTCTCGGCGGCCTGCACGCACTCCAGCAGGGGCAGCTTGCCGTTGTCGTCGAAGTACACGCCCACGCCCAGGTTCACTTTGTTGGGGTTGGAGTCAGCGTTGAATTGCTCGTTCAGACCCAGGATGGGGTCGCGGGGGGCCATTTCGACGGCGGTAAACAGAGACATGAAAAAATCCTTGAGGGATGGAAATAAGTCAGGTCACCCCCAGCTACTGCTCCGAGCGCGTTAGACGGGCAGGGCATTGCCCGGTGCTCGAAAAAACGCATCAGCCTAGGTTAGGCTTGAGGGTTGGGCTGCCATTCTACTCCGCGCTTACCCTATGCGTCATGGACATGAGATCATGCAAGAACAAAATATGAATGCCGAGCCGCAAGGCCGTTTCGTGCAATACCCGGACTCGCCGTTCGAGCTGTTCCAGCCCTATCCACCGGCGGGCGATCAGCCTGCGGCTATCGAAAAACTGGTCGAGGGCGTCAATGACGGCGAGTCCTTCCAGACGTTGCTGGGCGTGACTGGCTCGGGCAAGACCTTCACCATGGCCAACGTGATCGCGCGTCTGGGCAAGCCCGCCATCGTGTTTGCGCCCAACAAGACGCTGGCGGCACAGCTGTACTCGGAGTTCAGGGAGTTTTTCCCGAAAAACGCGGTCGAGTACTTCGTCAGCTACTACGACTACTACCAGCCCGAAGCCTATGTGCCTCAGCGCGACCTGTTCATCGAAAAGGACAGCGCCATCAACGAGCACATCGAGCAGATGCGCCTGTCCTGCACCAAGAGCATCATGGAGCGGCGCGATGTGGTGATCGTGGCCACCGTCTCGGCCATCTACGGCATCGGCGAGCCCGAGAGCTACCACCGCATGATCATGACGCTGCGCGCGGGCGACACGCTCAACCAGCGCGACGCGATCGCGCAGCTGATCCGCATGCAGTACCAGCGCAATGACCAGGACTTCTCGCGCGGCACCTTCCGCGTGCGCGGCGACACCATCGACGTGTTTCCGGCCGAGCATTCGGAGCTGGCCGTGCGCATCGAGCTGTTCGACGACGAGGTGGAGAGCCTGCAACTGTTCGACCCGCTCACGGGCCGGGTGCGCCAGAACATTCCGCGCTTCACCATCTATCCCGGCAGCCACTATGTGACGCCGCGCGACAAGGTGCTGGCGGCCGTGGAGACCATCAAGGAAGAGCTGGCCGAGCGCCTCAAGCAACTCGTGGGCATGGGCAAGCTGGTGGAGGCGCAGCGCCTGGAGCAGCGCACGCGCTTCGATCTGGAAATGCTCAGCGAAGTGGGGCACTGCAAGGGTATCGAGAACTACACCCGCCATCTCTCGGCCTCCCAGCCCGGCGATCCGCCCAGCACGCTGACCGACTATCTGCCGCGCGACGCCATCATGTTCCTCGATGAGAGCCATCAGATGATCGGCCAGCTCAACGCCATGTACAACGGCGACCGGGCGCGCAAGACCACGCTGGTGGAGTATGGCTTTCGCCTGCCGTCGGCGCTGGATAACCGCCCGCTCAAGTTCGAGGAGTTCGAGCAGCGCATGCGCCAGGTCGTGTTTGTCTCGGCCACGCCCGCCGAATATGAAAAGACTCATGCCGGGCAGGTGGTGGAGCAGGTGGTGCGCCCCACGGGCCTGGTCGATCCCGAAATCGAAGTGCGGCCGGCCATCCATCAGGTGGATGACGTGCTGCAGGAGATCCGCCAGCGCGTGGAGCTGGAGGAGCGCGTGCTCATCACCACGCTGACCAAGCGCATGGCCGAGCAGCTGACCGAATACCTGACCGACAACGGCGTGAAGGTGCGCTATCTGCACTCCGACGTGGATACGGTGGAGCGCGTGGAAATCATCCGCGACCTGCGTCTGGGAGCCTTCGATGTGCTGGTCGGCATCAACCTGCTGCGCGAAGGCCTGGATATTCCCGAGGTCTCGCTGGTGGCGATTCTGGATGCCGACAAGGAAGGTTTTCTGCGTGCCGAACGCAGCCTGATCCAGACCATCGGTCGTGCGGCGCGCAACGTCAACGGCAAGGCGATTCTGTACGCGGACCGCATCACGGAGTCCATGAAGAAAGCCATCGGCGAAACCGAAAGACGCCGCGAAAAACAGATGGCTTTCAACGAAGCCAACGGAATCGTGCCAAAACAGATTGTCAAGAGGGTGAAAGACCTGATTGATGGCGTTTACAGCGAAAAAAGCGGCAAAGAGGCCGAACGTCTGCAGGAGCAGGCACTACAACAGGCACGTGTCGAGGATATGTCGGAGAAAGACATCGCCAAGGAGATCAAGCGTCTGGAGAAGCAAATGCTGGAGCACGCGAGGAACCTGGAATTCGAGCAGGCAGCGCGTGTGCGAGACCAGCTTTCACTTCTCAAACAGCAATTGTTCGGGGCGGCGCCGTAGGAATATTTCTTCGCAAATCTCGGGGTTATTAGGTGAGTGCACGCTGTTACCCGACAAAATTGATGGGGAATGTGATATACTCGCCTCAAACACTCAACAACAAACTTCCCTCACAGAAGGGCTCTGAACCTAATCACAGGACGGAGTAAGGGCGGAGACTGTGCTCGTCTAGGTACTGTGACCGGGCGTGCGTTTCTGTAACGAACAATCCTGACTGAAGGAGCTCGTATGCGTCTTACGACCAAAGGCCGCTTTGCGGTCACCGCGATGATCGACCTGGCACTGCGCCAGAACAATGGCCCTGTGACCCTGGCTGCCATCAGCCAGCGTCAGCAGATTTCGCTGTCCTATCTGGAACAGTTGTTTGGCAAGCTGCGTCGCCACGAACTGGTGGAATCCACCCGTGGCCCCGGTGGCGGCTACACGCTGGCCCGTAAGGCAACGGACATCACCGTGGCTGACATCATCGTCTCGGTGGATGAACCTATTGATGCGACCCAGTGCGGTGGCTGTCTCTTATACACATCTCAACCCTGAAGCTTGCATGCCTGCAGGTCGACACTAGTCTAGATTTAAATTAATTAAGAGCTCTTGAAATAAGATCACTACCGGGCGTATTTTTTGAGTTATCGAGATTTTCAGGAGCTAAGGAAGCTAAAATGGAGAAAAAAATCACTGGATATACCACCGTTGATATATCCCAATGGCATCGTAAAGAACATTTTGAGGCATTTCAGTCAGTTGCTCAATGTACCTATAACCAGACCGTTCAGCTGGATATTACGGCCTTTTTAAAGACCGTAAAGAAAAATAAGCACAAGTTTTATCCGGCCTTTATTCACATTCTTGCCCGCCTGATGAATGCTCATCCGGAGTTCCGTATGGCAATGAAAGACGGTGAGCTGGTGATATGGGATAGTGTTCACCCTTGTTACACCGTTTTCCATGAGCAAACTGAAACGTTTTCATCGCTCTGGAGTGAATACCACGACGATTTCCGGCAGTTTCTACACATATATTCGCAAGATGTGGCGTGTTACGGTGAAAACCTGGCCTATTTCCCTAAAGGGTTTATTGAGAATATGTTTTTCGTCTCAGCCAATCCCTGGGTGAGTTTCACCAGTTTTGATTTAAACGTGGCCAATATGGACAACTTCTTCGCCCCCGTTTTCACCATGGGCAAATATTATACGCAAGGCGACAAGGTGCTGATGCCGCTGGCGATTCAGGTTCATCATGCCGTTTGTGATGGCTTCCATGTCGGCAGAATGCTTAATGAATTACAACAGTACTGCGATGAGTGGCAGGGCGGGGCGTAATTTTTTTAAGGCAGTTATTGGTGCCCTTAAACGCCTGGTTGCTACGCCTGAATAAGTGTAAGAGCTCATCGATTTCGAACCCCGGCCACGATGCGTCCGGCGTAGAGGATCTGAAGATCAGCAGTTCAACCTGTTGATAGTACGTACTAAGCTCTCATGTTTCACGTACTAAGCTCTCATGTTTAACGTACTAAGCTCTCATGTTTAACGAACTAAACCCTCATGGCTAACGTACTAAGCTCTCATGGCTAACGTACTAAGCTCTCATGTTTCACGTACTAAGCTCTCATGTTTGAACAATAAAATTAATATAAATCAGCAACTTAAATAGCCTCTAAGGTTTTAAGTTTTATAAGAAAAAAAAGAATATATAAGGCTTTTAAAGCTTTTAAGGTTTAACGGTTGTGGACAACAAGCCAGGGATGTAACGCACTGAGAAGCCCTTAGAGCCTCTCAAAGCAATTTTGAGTGACACAGGAACACTTAACGGCTGACATGGGGGGGTACCGAGCTCGAATTCATCGATGATGGTTGAGATGTGTATAAGAGACAGGTGCGGTGGCAAGGAAAACTGTCTGGGCGAAGCCGGCCGCTGCATGACCCATGAGCTGTGGGCTGCACTGAATCAGCGCATGGTGGAATTCCTGGACTCCGTCACTCTGCAAAAGCTGGTGGACGAGCAACTGGCCAAGGGCATCCAGATCGAGGACAAGCCCGTGGTGCGCCGCGCCATCTCCACAGCACCCGTGGTCAAGCCCATCCGTGTGAACGCACCGAACTCGGTGTTCGCCCTGGGTAACGCCTTCGCGAAATCCTGATCCGGGGCCGCTTGAGCAGTGCTCGGGCGGCAACCAGATCGGCATGAAGCCCGACTCCGATAGTCAGGGCCTGGATGCATGCATGGCTGTGCGGCATGTTTCTTCGCCCTGATGGCACCACAAGGTGCATCGATTCCTCACGATTTGTCAGCCAAAAACAAGACGAGCCAGTCATGGACATGACCCCGCACTTTCCCATTTATCTCGACTACGGTGCAACCACTCCGGTGGATCCCCGCGTGGCGGACGCCATGATTCCCTGGCTGCGTGAACATTTTGGCAATGCCGCATCGCGCAGCCATGCCTGGGGCTGGGAAGCCGAAGAAGCCGTCGAGAAGGCCCGCAAGCAGGTCGCCGATCTGATTGGCGCCGACCCGCGTGAAATCGTCTGGACCAGCGGCGCGACCGAGTCCGACAACCTGGCCATCAAGGGTGCAGCGCATTTCTACCAGGGCAAGGGCAAGCACCTGATCACCGTGAAGACCGAGCACAAGGCCGTGCTGGACACCATGCGTGAACTGGAGCGCCAGGGCTTTGAAGTCAGCTATCTGGATGTGCAGGAAAACGGTCTGCTGGACATCGAAGTGTTCAAGGCCGCGATCCGTCCCGACACCATCCTCGCCAGCGTGATGGCCGTGAACAACGAGATCGGTGTGGTTCAGGATCTGAACACCATTGGCGCTCTGTGCCGTGAGAAGGGCATCATCTTCCACGTCGACGCCGCTCAGGCTTCGGGCAAGATGGATCTGAACATGCAGACCATGCCCATCGACCTGATGAGCCTGGCTTCGCACAAGACCTACGGCCCCAAGGGCATCGGTGCGCTGTACGTGCGCCGCAAGCCGCGCGTGCGCCTGGAAGCTCAGATGCACGGCGGCGGTCATGAACGCGGCATGCGTTCCGGCACGCTGGCAACCCACCAGATCGTGGGCATGGGCGAAGCCTTCCGCATCGCCAAGGAAGAGATGGCCAAGGATATGGCGCACGCACGTGCACTGCGCCAGCGTCTGCTCGACGGTCTGAAGGATCTGGAGCAGGTGTTCGTGAACGGCGATATGGAGAACGGAGTTCCCCATTACCTGAACATGAGCTTCAACTTCGTCGAAGGCGAGTCGCTGATCATGGGCATCAAGGGTCTGGCCGTGTCCTCGGGTTCCGCCTGCACATCCGCCAGCCTGGAGCCCAGCTATGTGCTGCGTGCCCTGGGCCGCAGCGATGAGCTGGCACACAGCTCCTTGCGCATGACCTTTGGTCGCTTCACGACGGAAGAGGAAATTGACTACGCGATCAAGTCGATCCGCGAAAACGTGCTGAAGCTGCGCGAGCTGAGCCCTCTGTGGGAGATGTACAAAGACGGCATCGACCTCAGCACTATTCAATGGGCTGCACACTAAGCATAGATTACAAAGAGTTCAAGAGGTAGACACCATGGCTTACTCCGAAAAAGTTGTTGACCACTATGAAAATCCCCGCAACGTGGGCTCGTTCGACAAGAGCGATGACTCCGTGGGCACGGGTATGGTGGGTGCGCCCGCTTGCGGCGACGTGATGAAGCTGCAGATCAAGGTCAATCCCGCCACTGGCGTGATCGAAGATGCACGCTTCAAGACTTATGGCTGCGGCTCTGCCATCGCCTCGTCTTCGCTGGTGACCGAATGGGTCAAGGGCAAGACGCTGGATGAGGCTGCAGCTCTGAAGAACAGCCAGATCGCCGAAGAACTGGCGCTGCCACCGGTCAAGGTTCATTGCTCCATCCTGGCTGAAGACGCCATCAAGGCTGCTGTGAACGACTACCGCGCAAAGCGCACGGCGACGGAAGCCTAAGGCCATGGCCATCTCAATGACCGAGGCGGCTGCCCGTCATGTGAACCGCTACCTTTCGCGTCGCGGCAAGGGGATTGGCGTGCGCCTCGGCGTGAAGACCACGGGCTGTTCCGGCTTGGCCTACAAGCTGGAGTATGTGGACGAGGTTCAGCCCGATGACGTGGTGTTCGAAGACCACGGCATCAAGGTGCTGATCGACCCCAAGAGCCTGGCCTATATCGACGGCACGGAACTGGATTTCGTGCGCGAGGGCCTGAACGAAGGCTTCAAGTTCCACAACCCCAACGAGCGTGATCGCTGCGGTTGTGGTGAGAGCTTCAGGATTTGATTTCCCCCTGAGTCGCTTCGCGCCTTCCCCCCCAAGGGGACGACACCTTCGCTGCGAGGCGGCTCTTGCTCGGTGTCCCTGGCGTGTGTAGCGCCCAAGCGTAAGAACGGAACCGCCTCAGCGCTGCTGCAGGCGGTTTTTTAATGCCATGAATCTGCAATCTGACGACTTTGAATTGTTTGGCCTGCCGCGCAAGTTTGCGCAGGAGCGCAGCCAGATCGACGCACGCTGGAAAGAGCTGCAGCGGGAAGCACATCCAGACCGCTTTGCCGCCCAGGGCGCAGCGGCGCAGCGCGTGGCCATGCAATGGTCGGTGCGCATCAACGAGGCCTATCAGCGCCTCAAGGACCCGCTCAAGCGCGCGGCCTATCTGTGCGAGCTGGCGGGAGCACCAGTGCGGGCCGAAGACAACACGGCCATGCCTGCGGCATTTCTGATGCAGCAGATGGAGTGGCGCGAAGCGCTGGAAGACGCTGCCAGCGAGCAGGAGCTGGATGCTCTGGAGGGCGAGATGCTCGCTGCCAAAAAGCAGATGCTTGGCGAATGCGGTCGTCTGCTGGACGAGGCTGGCGATGCCGCCGCTGCCGTGCAGCAGGTGAGAGCCCTCATGTTTGTTGCGCGATTTGCGCAAGATGTGGATCGCCGTCGCGATCAACTGGGACAATAAGAGCCAGAGCAACGCGCTGTGCCCTAGGCACGCAGCGTATCCACCTTGAGCGGGCCAGCCACGCTGGCCTCTGATGTTTCAAAAGAAGAATTTCATGGCGCTTTTGCAGATTTCCGAGCCCGGCCAATCCCCCGATCCCCACCAGCGACGCATTGCTGTAGGTATCGACCTGGGCACCACGCATTCTCTGGTCGCTGCAGTGCGCAACGGCGTGGCCGAGTGCCTGCCCGACGATCAGGGGCGTGTGCTGCTGCCATCGGTGGTGCGTTACATGGAAATGGGCCGCCGACAGATCGGTTTTGATGCCAAGGCCGCGCAGGCGCAGGATGCTGCCAACACTATCAGCTCGGCCAAGCGCTTCATGGGGCGAAGCCTGGCCGATATCGAATCGCCCGAGAAGCTGCCTTATCGCTTCAAGACCGATGACAGCAGTGTCATCTCCGTCGAAACCGTGGACGGCGCCAAGACGGCCGTGGAAATCAGTGCCGAAATTCTGGCGACCTTGCGCTTCCGTGCCGAAGACACGTTCGACAACGATCTCTATGGTGCAGTCATCACCGTGCCTGCGTATTTTGACGATGCTCAGCGCCAGGCCACCAAGGATGCAGCCAAGCTGGCAGGCATCAACTTGCTGCGCCTGATCAACGAACCCACGGCAGCAGCCATTGCCTACGGCCTGGACAACGCAGCAGAGGGCGTCTACGCCGTCTACGATCTGGGTGGCGGCACCTTCGATATCTCGGTGCTGCGTCTTGCACAGGGTGTGTTCGAAGTGATCGCCACAGGTGGTGACTCGGCATTGGGCGGCGACGACTACGATGACGCGCTGGCGGCCTGGGTGGCGGAAAAGACCGGCACGCAGCTGGAGTCGGCAGCAGACAAGACCGCCTGGCGTATTGCCGCGCGCCATTGCAAGCAGGCCCTGACTGAATCAGAAGTTGTAGCGTTTACCGCTGATATTTCCTCGGGTTCAGTGTCTTTTGATGTCAAGCGTGAGGAATTCATTGCGCTGACTGCTCACTTAACCAGCAAGAGCCTTGCTGCTGTGCGCCGCGCGCTCAAGGATGCAGACCTGGGCCGCGATGAGGTGCAGGGCGTGGTCATGGTCGGCGGCTCCACCCGCATGCCCCAGATTCGCCAGGCCGTGGCCGACTTCTTCGGCAGCGAGCCGCTGACCAATCTCAACCCTGACGAAGTGGTGGCCCTGGGCGCTGCCATTCAGGCCAATCAGCTGGCCGGCAACAATACCGCCGGCGACCTGCTGCTGCTGGACGTGATTCCGCTGTCGCTGGGTGTGGAAACCATGGGCGGCCTGTCCGAGCGCATCATCACGCGCAACGAGACCATTCCCACGGCTCGTGCGCAGGATTTCACGACCTACAAGGACGGCCAGACCGCTCTGGCCATTCACGTGGTGCAAGGCGAGCGCGATCTGGTGGCGGACTGCCGCAGCCTGGCGCGTTTCGAGTTGCGCGGCATTCCGCCCATGGCTGCCGGTGCGGCGCGCATCCGCGTGACCTTCACGGTCGATGCCGACGGCCTGCTGTCCGTCAGCGCCAAGGAGCAGACCAGCGGCGTCGAAGCACATATCAATGTCAAGCCTTCCTACGGTATTTCCGACGACCAGATCGCCCAGATGCTGCAGGACGGTTTTGCCACGGCCCAGGAAGACATGAAAGCCCGCGCCCTGGTCGAGGCCCGCGTGGATGCCGATCGCATGCTGCTGGCCACGCAGAGCGCGCTGGACGTGGATGGGGATGTGCTCAGTGCCGAGCAGCGCGACAGCATCGACGGCCTGATGACAGCGCTACGCGCGGCCGTCGCCAGCGATGATCCGGCCGTCGTGGAGGGCGCAACACAGGCCCTGGCCAAGGGAACCGAGTCGTTTGCGGCCGAACGCATGAATCGCAGCATCCAGCAGGCGCTGGCTGGCAAGAGTGTCAACACCATTTAATTCATAAACAGAACAATGCCCATCATCAAAATTCTTCCTCACGCCGAGTACTGTCCCAATGGCACGGAAATCGAAGCTCCCGTCGGCACTTCGATCTGTGAAGCCATGCTGGACAACGGCATCAATATCGAGCATGCCTGTGATATGAGCTGTGCCTGCACGACTTGTCATGTCATCGTCAAGGAAGGCTTCAGCTCCCTGAACGAGGCGGAGGAAGAGGAAGAAGACCTGCTCGACAAGGCCTGGGGTCTGCAGCCTCAGTCGCGCCTGTCCTGCCAGGCGATTCTGGCGCGCGAGAATGTGACGGTGGAGATCCCCAAGTACTCCATCAATCACGCCAAAGAGAATCATTAAGCACCCCCTGAGGCGCTTTGCGCCTTCCCCCTCTCTCTACGCGCTTCGCGCTAGGGGAGGGGGACGACACCCTCGGTGTCCTGGCTTTGGTGCGCGCTTGTTTTAGAAATTGTTGGGCGATGTGAGCGCCGCAGGTAATTGGGAGAAATTGAATGTCGCGCCAAATTGTTCTGGATACGGAAACGACCGGCCTGTCGGCCATCGATGGCGATCGTCTGATCGAGCTGGGCTGCGTGGAGCTGGTCAATCGCAAACTCACCGGCAACAATCTGCATCTGTACTTCAATGCGGGTCGGGACAGCCATCCAGATGCCTTGCGCGTGCACGGCATCACCACGGAGTTCCTCAAGGACAAGCCGCGCTTTGAGGAAAAGATCGACGAGATCTGGGAGTATCTGCAGGGGGCAGAGCTCATCATCCACAATGCGCCGTTCGACCTGGGCTTTCTGAACAACGAGCTCAAACTGGCCAAGCGCCCGCCGCTCAAGCAGTGCGTGGGCGGAGTCCTCGATACCCTGGTCATGGCCAAGGAGATGTACCCGGGCAAGCGCAACTCGCTGGACTCGCTCTGCGATCGCCTGGGTGTCGACAATTCCAATCGCACGCTGCACGGTGCTTTGCTGGATGCGGAGCTGCTGGCGGATGTCTACATTAATCTCACGCGCGGGCAAGATGCCTTGCTCATGACCGAGGAGCCGGCAGATGCTCCGGCGGCTGGAGCGATTGTCGTTCCCTCGGTGGACCTGAGCAGCTTCAAGTTGCCAGTGCTGCGCGCCAATGAGCAGGAGCAGCAATCCCACGACGATGTGCTCAAGCAGATGGATAAATCCAGCGGTGGCAAGACTGCCTGGCGCAACTTTGAAAATGTGAGCGCCAATCCCTGATACAATAACGCCTATCGGGTGATTAGCTCAGCGGTAGAGCACTGCCTTCACACGGCAGGGGTCACATGTTCGATCCATGTATCACCCACCAGATAGCAAGCCCTCTTGAATCACTGATTCAAGAGGGCTTTTTGTTTCGGGCTGCGGGTCGCATTCATCCTGTTGATGCATGCCGAGCTGCTTCAGACCTGTGGTGTTCGGGCTCGCGTGCGAGCCATTGGAACCTGGCGGGCGCCGTGTGCCCAAGAGCATGACTCAGTGGCAGAGCGTTTGCTCAGCCTCAGCAGCTCGCGCAGGACCAGGCAGTCAGTTGCCGGTGATGCGGCGCACAGCCAAGAAGTACCAGGCATCGGGGAGGCAGCGCAGCAGACGCATCCAGCGGGTGAAGCGTCGCGGAAAATTCATCTCGAAACGTCCCTGGGCCCAGCCTTGCAGCATATGCTGGGCGGCCTCGTCGGCATCGATCAGTGCGGGCATGCTGAATTGGTTCTGCGCCGTCAGCGGTGTATCGACAAAGCCGGGGTTGATGATGGATACGCCCAGCCCCCGGTCGTGCAGGTCCAGATAGAGGTTTTCGGCCAGGTTGTTGAGTGCTGCCTTGGTCGGGCCGTAGGCAAGGGACATCGGCAGCCCGCGATAGCCGGCCACCGAGCCGACCAGTGCCAGATGGCCTTGCCCCGCCGCAAGCAGCATCGGAAGCACGGCATCGAGCAAATGCAGGGCGCCGCCATAGTTCACGGCCAGGTGGCGCTGCATTTCGGGGAGCTCGAACTCCGTGGCGCGTTGGGGCTTGTAGCGGCCTGCGCAATAGAGAATCAGGTCGGGAGCCTTGCCGCAATGAACCTGCACCTCCCGGGCTGCTGCAGTCACGGCAGCGGCGTCGGTCACGTCCAGTGGCAGGGCCAGACAGCCGTCGTGGCTGCGCACGAAATCCTGCAGCGCGTCGCCTTGGCGCGCAGAGACGATCAACCTGGCTCCCTGCCTGTGCAGCGCGTCGGCCGTGGCCCGACCTATGCCCGAGGATGCTCCCAGAATCCAGGCCGAGCGACCCTGCCAGTCGCGCAGTGGCGGGTTCAGCCGTGCACAGAGCAGCGACATGATCTTCACTCCTTGACGATGGCAAGTGTCACATCGCCCAGATGCAGGCCCAGCTTGCTC
Source organism: Comamonas sp. A23 (assembly GCF_004522605.1). Lineage (NCBI taxonomy): Bacteria > Pseudomonadati > Pseudomonadota > Betaproteobacteria > Burkholderiales > Comamonadaceae > Comamonas > Comamonas sp. A23. The sequence goes on along the minus strand of NZ_RSDT01000020.1, from coordinate 13,420 downwards.
ATGGCGGTGCGGTTGAGCAGGGTGCGTCCGTCGATTAGGAACATCCAGTCATCCATGCTGACATTCCAGACTCTTCCATTCACGGGCAGGGCCAGCACATAGCTCCAGTGGATGGCATTGCCAGCGCTTAGGCCCTGGGCTTCGCCCACCACGTCGTCGGCGCGGCCGCTGTAGCGCCCGTCGCCCAGATGGCGGAGATGCCAGACGCGTTGCTGCGTGCTGCCGTCGCTGTAGACAAAGTGCTCGTCCAGCGTGCCCTCGTCACCCTTCCAGCTCCCTGTCATGCGCACGGTGAAGCGCTTGACAACCTTGCCCGAGCGGTCCGTGAACATGCCGTGCGCCGTCAGCGGCCCGTTGAAATACTGGCGCAGGTCCAGTTGCGGCTGCTCCCTGGCATAGTCCTGCACGGAAGGCCCGGCGCAGCCCGCAAGGCTCAACGCCAATGCCGCGCCCAGGAAGGCACGCCGCAGCGGCGAATACGAGGTGGAACGGATGATGTGGCTCATATGTGCCTCCAGGAAGAATGCAGACGCTCGGCGCGCCAGAGCAGGGTCGCTGCTGCGAGCTTGAGCAGGCAGGGCAGGCCACCATAGGCCCAGGCCAGCGCCTGCAGGCCTGCGGGCTCGCTGGCACCGCTGCGGTAGCCGGCTGCTGACAGCAGCGGCAGGGCCAGGCCCGCCGCCAGGGCCAGGTTGAACTTGGTGGCGCAGGTCCACCAGCCCAGGTAGCGGCCTTCGCTGCGGCCGCCTTCGCCGGATTCGTGAATCACGCCTGTGAGCAATGCACTCGGCAGGGCCAGATCCGCGCCCAGGGCCAGACCGCTGGCCAGGCAGATCACGGCAAAAGCCATTCCGTCGCCTTCGCCCAGCCAGGGCGTGAAGCCGAAGGCCAGCACGCTGGCCAGCATGCCGGCCCGCCAGCTGGGTGCCAGACCCCAGCGTGCAACGGCTTTTACCCACAGCGGCAGGCCCAGGGCCGCAGCGCCGAAGAAGCAAAGCAGCAGTACCGGCTGCAGTTCCGAGGCCTGCAGCCGGTCTGCCACGAAGAAAGGCAGCAGGGTGGCGGGAATGGCGGCAGCCACCCCGTTGACCATGAAGATGGCCAGCAGCCGCCTGAAGCCTGCATTGGCCCATGGCGAGCTTGCAGGCCCGGTCACGGACTGCGGTTGTTGTTGTGGAACCGGAGTCTTGAGCCGCAACAGGCCGGTCAGGCCCAGTGCCAGGCCCAGGGCGAGAAAGCCTGTGGTCGCATCCAGTCCCAGCCAGGCCGGCAGCACGCTGGCCAGCAGCACGCCGGCCAGCGTGGCGCCCTCGCGCCAGGCCGTGACGCGGGCACGCCAAGCGGGTTGACCGCCCCAGCGCGTGCCCCAGGCCTGGTGGAGAATGGTGACGAAGCTGTAGGCCAGCGTGCAGGCCAGCAGGCTGCAGGCCAGCCAGCCCAGCATGGCGGCCTGGCCACCGCGCGGCGGATGCCACAGCGCCCAGAAGCCCAGCGCCATCAACAGGCTGGCCAGCGCCGCCGCGCACCATGCTGGGCGTGTACCCCCGCGCAGCAGCCTGTCGGCCTGGCGGCCGATGGCGGGGTCTAGCAGGGCGTCGAAGGCCCGTGTGGCCAGCAGCACGGAGCCCAGTCCCGCCAGCGGAGCGCCCGCCACGCTGGCGTAGTGGTAGGGCAGGTTCACATACAGCGGCAGGGACACAAAGGCCAGCGGCGTAGCCAGAGAGCCATAGGCCAGCCCTGTGCGCCAGGGTAGCGTGGGGGCTGCGGCAGCGGGCGTGGCCATGACAGGGTCCGTTGGTGCTCAGCCCAGGCCCAGCAGCGAACTGCGCATGGCAGGGGCAGAAGTCTGTGGCGACAGCCAGATGCCGAAGAACAGGCGTGCATACTCTGCATCGCGCAGCTGCGCGGTCTGGCGGCCGTTGTGGAAGAAGCGCACCTCGCCCTGGCCGTCGTTCAGGCCCAGCAGCCGGTCCTGGGTCCGTACATCGGGGAAGGCCTGTTTCATCAGCTCCAGCCATTGCCGAGCCTGCTCCTCGGTGAAGCTGCCTACCCTGCGCATTTCGGCGATGGAGCGCTCGGCAATGGCCATGCCTTCGAGCTTGCGGTCATAGACCAGCTCCAGCGCAAAAGGATGGCGGGCGTAGTCTTCGAGAGGGAAGCCGGGAGCGGCCCACAGCCTCGCCTCGTAGACACGCAGCCCGAAGAAGCGCAGCACGCCCGTGCCCACCAGGCGCGCGGCCGGCAGGGCACTGCGCAGCTCGGCCGGAAGGTCTGCAGTAGGGGTCATGGCGTGGGTCAGGTTGGACATGGCGGTCAGTGAAGGTGCAAGAGCGCAGGCAGCGCCCCAGGCCAAGGCCTGGCGGCGGTGTGCGCGGGGTTGAGGTGCGGTCATGGCAGAGGTCTGCGCAGGGTGAACTGGACGACATCAGTGTTGCCGGTGTCGAAGGCCGCTTCGCAATAGGCAAGGTAGAAGCGCCAGATGCGCACAAAGCGCTCGTCAAAGCCCAGGGAGCGAACGGCGTCGAGTTGGTGCTCGAAGGACTGGCGCCAGCGGCGCAGCGTTTCCGCATAGTCGCGGCCGAAGGCCATGCGGCGCTCCACCACCAGGCCGGCACGCCGTGCTTCCTGCTCGAAGGCCGGGATGCTGGGCAGCAGGCCGCCCGGGAAGATGTACTGCTGTATGAAGTCGGTGGAGCGCAGATAGCGCGCGAACAGGTCCTCGCGCAGCGTGATGGTCTGTATGCAGGCCAGGCCGCCGGGTTTGAGGCAGTCGCGCAGTATCTGAAAGTAGCCGTGCCAGTATTCGCGGCCCACGGCCTCGAACATTTCGATGGAGACGATGGCGTCGAAGGGCTCGCCTGCATGCCGCGCGGGCAGGTCGCGGTAGTCCTGGTAGCGCAGCTCCACGGCATCGCCCAGGCCGGCCTGCAGCATGCGGCGCTGCCCCCAGGCCAGCTGCTCGCGCGACAGCGTCACGCCCGTGACGCGGGCGCCGAACTCGTGCGCCGCAGCCTCGGCCAGGCCACCCCAGCCGCAGCCGATTTCCAGCAGGCGCTGGCCGGGCTGCAGACTCACCTCGTTCAGCGTGCGCCTGAGTTTGGCCTGCTGGGCGTCCTGTAGGTTGGCGTGGTGCAAGGCCTCGCCCGTGCGGCCCTCGAACCAGGCTGCGCTGTAGCTCATGCCGGGGTCCAGCCACAGGCGGTAGAAATCATTGCCAAGGTCGTAGTGAGCATGGATGTTCCTGGCGCTGCCGGCTCGCGTATTGCGTTGCAGCAGGTGACGCAGGCGGTAGCCCAACCGGCCCCACCAGCTGCCGTAGATCAGGCTTTGCACATGATCGCGGTTGGCCATGCACAGCCGCAGCAGCGCAGTCAGGTCGGGGCTGTCCCATTCGCCGGCGATATAGCCTTCGGCCAGGCCGATGTCGCCCGACTTCAGGGTGCGCTCCAGAGCCTGCCAGTCATGCAGCACGCAGTGCGCGTCGGCGGGGCCGGACGCAGAGCGAGGCGGTGGCAGGTGCAGTAGCCGGCCATCGGGCTGCTGCAGGTCCAGGTGACCGTGCGGCAGACGTTCGAGCAGATGGAGCACACGGCGGGCCTGCGCAGGCGTGCGGCGCGGCGCTGCGGCGGTGGAGCTCAGCAGGGGGGCGGCAGTGGTGTTCATCGTGTGACGAAGCGTTTGGGCTTTGAGGGTTTGCCATGGAAAGGCAGGCGCTTGGCCCAAAGGCGCAACGCCTGCCAGTGGATGCGGGAGATCACGCCCAGTGTCATCAAAGGGGTGCCGAAGAAGGCGCGGCGCACGGTGGCGGCGTTCAGCGTCTGCAGCACGCCGCCCACGCTGGTCTGCAGCAGCGGGCCGTCATCGTCATGCAGGTCCACGCGCGTCAGGGTGCGGTCCTCGCTGCGCTCGAAGCGAAAGCGGTACTCCCCGTGCACTTCGCAGAACGGCGAGACATGGAATTGCTTGCGCGCCACCTGCTCACGGCCCCAGCCCAGCTCCGGCCCGGCCAGAAGATAGGCATGGCGCTCGCCAAAGGTGTTGTTGACCTCGGCCAGCACGACGGCCAGCGAACCATCGGCACGGTGCGCATACCAGAAGCTCACGGGCTTGAACACGTAGCCCAGCACGCGCGGGAAGGTGTGCAGCCAGACTTCGCCGTCGGCATCGTCAATGCCTTCGCTGTGCAGCAGTTGCTCGAACCAGGCCAGGGCATCGGAGCCGCCCTCGCCGTGGTCGCTGTCGTGAAAGCTGATCCAGCCCAGCCGGTTGCGCTGCAGCACTGCATCCGGCCGTGCGCGCAGGCTGCGCATGGGGAGCATGAGGAAGTAGCTCGGGTAGCGAAAGGCATGCTCTACCGGCCGCAGGCGACGGTGCCAGACATGACCGAAGCCGATGAGGGGGCGGGCGTTCATGCTGCCCCCTTGATGGCAGGGCTGGCGGACAGGATGGGCAAGACGTCCAGCAGGCCATCGGCCGCATCGAGTCCCGAACGCAGACCATCTTCGTGAAAGCCGTAGCCACACCATGCTCCGCAGAACCAGGTCCGGTGCTGGCCTTGCAGGGTGACCACCTGGCTCTGGGCCTCGATGGCGGCCAGATCGAACACCGGGTGGCTGTACTCGATGCGCGCATGGACCTGGCTGTCGTCAATCGGGCGCACCGGGTTCAGCGAGACCATCACGGGCTGTTGCCAGGGCAGGGGTTGCAGGCGGTTGAGCAGGTAGTGCAGGCAGACGCCGGCCTGATTCCCTCCTGCATCTGCCGCGCGTTCGTAGTTCCAGGCGGCCCAGGCTGCTTGACGGCGCGGCAGCACGCTGGCATCGGTGTGCAGCACGGCCTGGTTGGGCTGGTAGCGGATGGCGCCCAGCACGCTGCGCTCCTGGGGCGTGGCATCGCTGCCCAGCAGACGCAGGGCCTGGTCGCTGTGGCAGGCCAGCACCACGGCGTCGAACTGCTCCGTGCCATGCGCCATCTGCAGCAACACGCCATGTTCCACGCGGCGCAGGCCCAGCACGGGCGTGTTCAGACGGGCCTCGTGGCGGCCATCGTGCTGCAGCGCGGCCAGCATGCGCCGCACATACTGGCGCGAGCCGCCCCGCACGGTGTACCACTGGGGCCGGTCCGTGATCTGGGTCAGGCCATGGTTGTGGCAAAAGCGGATCAGCGTGGCCACAGGAAAGCGCAGCATCTGGTTCGTCGGGCATGACCAGATGCAACCCATCATGGGCAGAAGGTAGTCCTGCCGGAAGGCGGTGCCGAAGCCGTGTTCATCCAGAAAGACTTTGATGGAGCTGCGCAGCCGCGCTTCATCGCCTTCCTGCGCAATGCGTGTGGCCAGCCGATTGAAGCGCAGGATTTCGGCCAGCATCTTCAGAAAACGGGGGCGCAGCAGATTGCTGCGCTGGGCGAACACGCCACTCAGCGAGCTGCCGCTCCATTCCAGACCCGCTTGCCCGTCTGCCTGAGGGACCTGTACCGAGAACGACATCTCGGCTGGCGCCGTGGGTACCTGCAGTTCATCTAATAAACGGGTCAGCAGCGGATAGGTGCGGTGATTGAACACCAGGAAACCCGTGTCCACGCCCTGGCTCACGCTGCCCAGCGTCAGATCGACGGTGTTGGCATGGCCGCCGAAATGGCTGCCTGCCTCCAGCAGGGTCACCCCATGCCCGCTCGGCGCACTGGCCAGACGCCACGCTGCGGCCAGACCCGCAATCCCCGACCCGATGACTGCTATGCGATGCATGGGAGCGTCCTTCCTGGTTGAATCGAGTAGCTGGACCATAAAGATCAAACTGTGAACTGATTAGTTCAAACTATAAACCAAACATTTCAACTTTGCACTATCTAGTATTTGGCGTGGCCTATCAGGTCATAAAATATGTCCATGACAAGCCGCTCCTCCATCAAACAGCAGATACAGCGCGTGCGTGAGCAAGCCATCGTGGCTGCCGTCAACCGGCTGCTGGCCACCAAGGGCTATGACGCCATGACGGTGGACGAGGTCGCGGCCGAAGCCGGCATGGCCAAGGCCAGTCTCTACAAGCTGTTCACTTCCAAGGAAGAGCTGGCGGGAGCCGCCATGGTCGGCGTGCTGGACCGAGCCCTGGCCTTCGTGGACGGCCTACGCGACCAAGCCAGCCAGGTGGCCGAGGCCGGTGTGCCCACGCGCCCGCTGGACCAGCTCAAGGCCGTGACGCGCTGGGCCATGCAGACACAGCTGGAGGGTGAAATGCCTTCCCTGCCGGCGCAGAACTCGAATCTCAGCGCCTCTTTGCAATCCAACGATGCCTATATGGATCGGTTGATTGCCCTGAGCAACCGGCTCAGCATCTGGATCACCGAAGCCCAGACCAGCGGCCAGCTGCACGCCGCGCTGCCCCCCGAACTGGTGCTGTATACCCTGTTCGCACGGGCTTGCGATCCCGTCGTGGCCCTGCTCAAGGAATCGGGCCAGTACACGCATGTGCAGATCATTGATTGGGTGACGAGCACCACTTTTGACGGACTGGCTGCGGTGGGTTGACGGGGCGGCGTAAGCAAATACGCCAAGTCCTAGCGCACTCGAAACGAGCAAACAGCGCTGTTTGGAGAAGTCTGTTTCCGGCTCAGGATTGCATGATGACCGGCCCGCCCTTGCTCAAGGCTCGCTGGTATGCCGCACGCTCATGCATGCGCTGGCGATAGGCGATCAGATGAGGCCAGGCGTTCTCGTTTTCGCTGCGGACCAGAGCCGCTTCAACGGCAAAGCTCATCTGGAAGTCGGCCACGCTCAAGTGCTCGCCGGCAAACCAGCGATGCTTTGCCAGATGCTCATCCATGAAGGCCAGCGCGGTCTGCACATTGGGCGCAACAAGTGTTTGCTGGACCCGGCGGCACAGAGCGCGGGCGATGGGACGCACGAAAAACGGCATGGGCTGGCGAGGGATGGTGTCGAAAACCAGTTTCATCAGCAGCCAGTTCATCAGCGAACCCTCGGCATAGTGCATCCAGAAGCGGCACTCACGGTATTCTTTCGTACCGCGCAGGGGCTCAAGGTGAGAAAGCTCCGAAGGCGCCTGATGGCCATAGCGCTCAGCCAGATACTCGATGATTGCACCTGATTCGGCGACAACAATGTCCTCATCGGTGATCACTGGCGATTTGCCCAGAGGATGCACGCGCTTGAGCTCCGGTGGCGCCAAGCGGGTGCCGGGGTCGCGCTGGTAGCGACGCAGTTCGTAAGGAACACCGAGCTCCTCAAGCAACCAGAGTATGCGCTGCGAGCGCGAAGTTTCAAGGTGATGAACGGTGAGCATGGGGCGTCTTCCTGGAAGCAGAACCTGCTTTGCGCAGCCAGCGCATCAAGAATCCAAGCAGTGGCAGCTTTTCATAAAGTTCTTCGGCCGCATCCCAGTAATCGCGATGCTGGCAGACAAGACCTTGTGCATCGAAACTCAATAAGGTTGCGCCACGAATGCATTGCTCGGAGTCGGGCCGCCTGCGTCGAAAGCGAAAGTGAAACTCCCAGGCCAGGAAAGCCTGCCGGCCCTGTACCAAACGCTCGGTGACGACAAAGCGCGGCTCTTGCAGCGTGTCGAACATATGGGCGAATATGCCGGCGATGGCTGTCACACCATGCACTTCATTGAAGGGGTCCTTGAAGTGCGCATCACTTGCGTAATAGCTGTCGAGTCGCTGCAGGTGGCCAGGGGTCAGTTGTTCGTACAGCTGGACAAGCCGCTCAACTGCAGCAGCAACATCGGTTGAGGAGGAGGGGCTTTGCTGCATGCATCAAATTGTAGGCAAACTGCTCCGCATCCCCGTGGCGGCTGCGCCACGGCTGTCCTTCAGACTAGCCTTGCCAGGCTTCCAGTGTCGGACTGCTACGGGTGCGTTTTCTTGGTCAGCACCGGTTCGCTCCGATAGAGGTCCGGGAAGAAGCGCTTGAGGTTGTTCACCTTGGGAATATCGTTGAAGACGATATAGGGGTGGCGCGGGTTTTCGGTCAAGAAGTCCTGGTGGTAGAGCTCGGCCGGATAGAAGCTGGCCTTGTCCTCGAGGCGGGTGACTATGGGTTTGGGATACAGGCGCGCTGCATCGAGCTGCGCGACGTAAGCCTGGGCTGTCTTGAGCTGGGCCGGGCTGGTCGTGAAGATTGCCGAGCGATACTGCGTTCCTGTGTCCGGACCCTGTCGGTTGAGCTGGGTGGGATCGTGGACGACAGAGAAAAATATCTGCAGCAGCTTTCCATAGCTCACCTGGGTCGGATCGAAGGTGATCTCGACCGATTCTGCATGGCCGGTGTTGCCGCGGCTGACCAGCTCGTAGGAGGCGGTGGATGCAGCACCTCCGCTATAACCGGAGACCGCGCGTTGCACGCCCTTGACGTGCTGGAATACGCCTTGTACTCCCCAGAAGCAGCCGCCGGCAAAGATTGCACGCTGCGGGGAGGGTCCGGTGGCCGGGAGGTCCAGGACAGGGGCAGGAAGGCGAACCGCTTCTTCGGCCGAGAAGGCCATTGGTTGCCAGAGCAGTCCGCCGCCCAGCAAACCGATGCTGCCGGCCAGTGTCTGGAGCAGGCCGCGCCGATTCAAGGCGGCCCCTGAGATGATGCGTGTGTTCATATGGCTATCCGAAAGTGAAGGCATAGGCGGAAACGCCGCTGTCCAGGAACTCGATGCTGAAGGTGTGCTCGGTAATGACTCCGGATTGGCGCACCAGTTGGTAAAGCCGCTGGCCGGTGACAGTGCCGCTGCCGTCGGCGGCCACGTCCACGCCGTGGGCGGTGCCGGGTGGTTTGCCGTCAATGCGGACCTTGAAGCGCACGGGCTTTCCGTCAGGGCCGGGGCTCAGCACCAGGTGCAGGTCCCGCGCCTTGAACCGGTAGACGATGCTGCCTGATGGACCGGTCAGCAAGGCGCTTTCGGGTCCAACCATCCATTGCCCGGCAAGGCCCCAGGTGTTCAGCCTGGGCCGTTCCGGTTCTCGATACGTTGCCGTCCTGTCGGGAACGGCTTTGGGCGTGGAGAGAAAGTTCTCGGCACGCTCATAACCCAGATAGGTTTCGGGGGACGCGACCTCATCCATGTTGGCGGCCAGTTGAACGCCCCCGGCATCTACCTCCGTCAGGCCCATGGTTGACTGGGAGCTGCCCGCCTCTTGGAGAAGCTGTTGTATCACCCGCTCCGACTCGGCGTAGCCGCCTTCGCCAAAGTGGTGGTGGCGGATGCGTCCCGTGGCATCGATGAAGTAGTGAGCAGGCCAATACTGGTTCTTGAATGCGCGCCAGATTGCATACTGGTTGTCAACGGCCACCGGATAGTTGATGCCCAGGTCTTTCATGGCCTTGCTCACGTTGCCTATGTCGCGCTCAAAGGCGAACTCGGGGGCGTGCACACCGACCACGATCAGACCTTGATCACGGTATTTTTCTGCCCATGCCTTCACATAGGGAAGGGTGCGCAGGCAGTTGATGCAGGAGTAGGTCCAGAAATCCACCAGCACCACCTTGCCACGCAGGTCTTGCCCGCTCAGAGGCTTGGAGTTGAGCCATTGGGTTGCCCCGTCCAGCGATGGTGCGATGCCTTCATCGGGCAGTGCAGGGGCTTTATTCGATGGTCCGCTCATGCGCATTGCGGCTCCTGCAGACATCATGGCGGCTCCCTCAGCGGGTGCCTGGGATGCTCCCCGCATCATCGTGCCCGGATTGCCGCGCATGGTCGTGGGGTCTTCTCCATGAGGCTGGTTCAGGCGCTCGACCAGTTTTTGCTCCAGGCCGCCGGTGGATGCCGTTGACAGTCGAGCCAGTACGCCGGTATCGATCCCCAGGGCGATGGCGGCCACGCCCGCGAGCATGGCTGCACCGAGGCCGCGACGTACCCATTCACCGGCACCCAGCGAACGCTTGAGCGCGGCAAATACCCGTCCGCCGAGCAGCAAAGCCGCAGCCATGGAAGTCGCAGCCCCGGCGGCATAGGCCAGAAGTAGCAGGGTCGAGGTGGTGTTGGCGCCCTGCAGGGCGGCACCGGTCAATATCAGTCCCAGGATGGGCCCGGCACATGGAGCCCATAGCAGCCCTGTTGCGATTCCCAGCAACACCGAGGAAGCCATCTTCGGTGTACCGTCTTGCTGCACCGACTCGGACAGGCGCGATCCGGCAGTCACCAATGGGCGGGTCAGCCTCTCCGACAGATGCGGTAGCAGCAGTGTCAGCCCGAAAACGGCCACCAGAGCCAGTGCCAGCCAGCGGCCATACTGATTGGCAGCCACCACCCAGCCGCCGCCGACGGCGGCGAGAGAGGCAACGATCGCAAAGGTCAATGCCATGCCTGCCAGCAATGGCAGGCCGTTGCGCACAAAGGGCTGGTTCGCGCGAGAGAACACAAAAGGCAGCACGGGCAGGATGCAGGGACTGACGATGGTCAGCACACCACCCAGATAGGCAAGGACGATCAGCAGCATGGCCTGTTTCTCCTCAGGCCGGCCTGGGCGTGAAAGCCAAGGCCAGGCCGTTCATGCAATAGCGCAGACCTGTGGGAGGCGGCCCGTCTTCGAAGACATGGCCGAGATGGCCGCCACAGCGCCGGCAGTGCGCTTCGACACGCACCATGCCGTAGCTTCGGTCCTTGCGGGTGGCGACGGCGTTGTCCAGCGGCTTCCAGAAGCTGGGCCAGCCGGTGCCGCTGTCGAACTTGGTGGAGGAGGCAAACAAGGGCAAGGAACAGCCTGCGCAGGAAAATGTTCCAGGACGATGCTCCTTGTTGAGCGGGCTGCTGCCGGGCGGCTCCGTCGCCTCCTGGCGCAGCACCGCATATTGCTGAGGGCTGAGCCGTGCACGCCACTGGGCGTCGGTATAGCTGACTTCGAAGGTCTCTGTCGCTGCAGTCGCGTGGCGCTGGAAGATTCCGGTGGCAAGCGCTGCAGCGGAGGCTGCTGCGCCCAGCAGCATATGGCGTCGGGTGGTCATGGCATCGGCTTTCTGGGTTCGATGACATTGAGCTTATGGAGTGGCGATCCCGAAGTCCTCACGCAAAGTTAAAAAAAACGTGATAACTCCCCGCGAGCAGTTTGAGCACAATATGAAAGTACGCGGTTCTGCATCGACCGTCCCTCCCGGAGACCTGATTACCCATGACTAACGTCCGTCGCATTCTGCTGGTCGAGGACGATGCCCACATCGCCGATCTGCTTTCGCTCCACCTTCGGGACGAGGGGCTGGAGGTCGTGCATTGCGCCCGCGGCGACGACGGCCTCGCGCATCTGGAGCGCGGTGGCTGGGATGCGCTGGTGCTGGATCTGATGTTGCCTGGCGTGGACGGCTTGGAGATATGCAGGCGTGCGCGTGCCATGACCCGCTACACGCCGATCATCATCATCAGTGCCCGCTCCAGTGAGGTGCATCGCATTCTGGGGCTGGAGATCGGCGCGGACGACTATCTGGCCAAGCCGTTTTCCGTTCTGGAGCTCGTGGCACGGGTGAAGGCTCTGCTGCGCCGGGTCGATGCTCTGGCTCAGAGTGCGCGCCTGGAATCAGGCAGCCTGTCGGTCAATGGGCTGGTCATGGACCCGGTGGCGCGGGAGGCCAGTCTGAGCGGGCGTCGTCTCGATCTCACGCCGCGCGAGTTCGATCTTCTGTATTTCTTTGCCCGCCAGTCGGGCAAGGTGTTCTCGCGCATGGACCTGCTCAATGCGGTCTGGGGCTATCAGCACGAGGGCTACGAGCACACCGTCAACACCCATATCAACCGGCTTCGCGCCAAGGTGGAGCTCAATCCAGCACAGCCGACGCGGATCCTCACGGTTTGGGGGCGCGGCTACAAGTTCGCTGAAACTGGAGAGAGCGAATGAACCTGACTCTGACCCAGCGGCTGGCGATCGTGTTTGCCGTGTTGCTACTGGTCTGCAGCGGTACCTCGGCCTGGCTGCAGCTTCGCTCCAACCGCATGCATGAGCTGGAAGTGGTGCAGGCCTTGTCGCGCGATGTCGCCGAGAGTATTGCCCGCGATGCCCAGCTGACCGATGCGAATGGCTTGATGCCTAACGCGGTGCGAAATCTTTTCAACCAGCTGATGATGGTGAACCCGAGTGTGGAGGTCTATCTGCTGGAGCCCGACGGCCGCATCGCCGGCCACGCGGCACCCGAGGGGCGTTTGCGTCGCGACCGGGTCGATCTTGAGCCGGTGCATCGATTTATCGATGGACAGATGCTGCCGATTCTGGGCGATGATCCGCGCAGCCGCGATGGCCGCAAGGTCTTCAGTGCGGCCCCTTTGAGCGTGAGCGGGCGGCAAGTCGGCTTCATCTATGTGGTGTTGCTTGGCGAGGCCCATGATCTTCTTGCTGCCAGAGGCTCGGCAGATGCAGTGTTGAAGACGGCACTGCTGTCGATTGGCATGGTCGGGCTGCTCTGTCTCGCTGCGGGCCTTGTCGCCTTCACCTTGATCACGCGTCCCTTGCGGCGTCTGACCGAGTCGGTTCGGCAGTTTGACATGCATGGAGCTCCCCCCGAGATGCCGGAACGCTCCCCGGATGTGGCCAATCACAGCCGTGACGAGATTGCAGTGCTGGACGCTGCCTATCGGCAGATGGTGCTGCGCATCAGCGAGCAATGGGAAGCACTCACGCGGCAGGATCAGGAGCGCAGGGAGTTGATCGCGAATATTTCCCACGATCTGCGCACACCGCTGTCATCCTTGCATGGGTATCTGGAGACCTTGCTTCTGAAGGATGCAAGCCTGGAGCCTGCAGAGCGCAGGCGCTACCTTGGCATTGCGCTGGACCAGAGTCGCAGAGTAGGGGCCCTGTCCCAAAGCCTGTTCGAGCTGGCCAGACTGGAATACGGCTTTGTGCAACCGGAGCTCGAATCATTCTCTCTGGTTGATCTGGTGCAGGACGTTTTTCAGAAGTTCGAGCTTGCGGCAGAGTCGCGTCATATTGCCCTGCAGGCGGACCTTGCTCCTCAACTTCCGGCAGTTCGTGCGGATCTGGGAATGATAGAGCGCGTCCTGAGCAATCTGCTGGATAACGCCTTGCGCTATACCCCCGAAGGCGGGGCGATCAGGATCGCCATAAGAGCAGTGGGCCAAGAGCTGGAGGTGACGATCAGTGACTCCGGCCCGGGCATCCCGCCGGAGTTGCGCGAAGGCTTGTTCAGGCGTCCATTTACCGTAGGTGGTGCCCGCCGTGACGGTGGCCTGGGCCTGAGAATCGTGCATCAGATGCTGGAGCTGCATGGAGTCTCCATTCATCTTGTCGAGAGTGGCGGACAGGGCACCACGTTCCGGTTTTCATTGCCACGGGCTCCCGCTTAGATGTTCAGTCCCACAGTGAGATGGTGCGGATGAAGTCTAAAGCGACTTGGATCTTTTTCCCACGCCTCGCACATCGCACGGAATGATGTCTTCCACCTGAGCGCTTTCAAGTGCTTGCCGAAGTTGTA